>JAYUPO010000473.1:0-2849 GCA_043760085.1 Burkholderiales bacterium | reverse complement strand
GCGCAGCATGCGGTTGCGCAATCGGTTACAACCTGTCACCAGCAGCGGCCTTCACGGCGCGGCGGCGACAAGACTGATCCGTTTCGTCTACTTCACATCGTCCGCATGTCCACACCTTCGCAAAAACTGGGCTTCATCGGGCTGGGCCTGATGGGCGTGCCGATGGCCAAGCGGCTGATCAGCGCCGGGCACCAACTGTTCGTCCACACCCGCAGCCAGGTCGACCCGGCGATCGCAGCCAGCACGGCCACGCCATGCACCTCGGCGCGTGGCGTGGCCGAGCGCGCTGAAATCATCTTCCTGATGCTGCCCGACACGCCCGACGTCGACGCCGTGCTGTTCGGCCGCGACGGCGTCATGGCTGGCCTGGTGCCGGGCAAGGTGGTGGTGGACATGAGTTCCATTTCGCCGCAGGCCACGCAGGGCTTTGCCGCGCGCATCCGCGCCCTGGGTTGCGAATACCTCGACGCGCCGGTCTCGGGCGGCGTGGTGGGTGCGCAGGGCGGCACGCTGAGCATCATGGTGGGTGCCAGCGACGCCGCCTTTGCGCGGTTGCTGCCACTGTTCCAGCACCTGGGCCAGAACGTCACCCATGTGGGCGATTGCGGCGCCGGGCAGACCACCAAGGTGGCCAACCAGATCATCGTGGCGCTGAACATTGCCGCAGTGGCCGAGGCGCTGGTGTTCGCGGCCAAGGCCGGCGCCGACCCGGCCCGGGTGCGCCAGGCGCTGATGGGCGGTTTTGCGGCCAGCCGGGTGCTCGAAGTGCATGGTGAACGCATGATCAAACGCACGTTCAACCCGGGCTTTCGCATCGGCTTGCACCAGAAGGATCTGAACATTGCCCTGCAAGGCGCCAAGGCGCTGGGCATGGCCCTGCCCAACACAGCGGCCACGGCGCAGTTGATGCAGGTCTGCGCCGGCCAGGGCGGCGCGGCGCTGGATCATTCGGCGCTTGTCAAAGCCATCGAATTGATGGCGGGGCACGAGTTGGCCAAAGGGTGATGAGCGCCGCGCAAGAGCCTGCTGCGCAACGAGGCGCCTTGCAAACGAACGCCGTGCCAGAAAACGTTGCATCAGACCCGGCCGGGTTGTTGCGCACCCTGTATGCCGCCGCGGTGGCGCGCGCGCTGCCGGGCAGCATCATCGGCGCGCATTTGCCGCCGCCACCCAAGGGCCGCACGCTGGTGCTGGGGGCGGGCAAGGCCGGTGGGGCCATGGCCGCGGCGGTGAACCGCCTGTGGCCGCAAGATGCGCCGCTGTCTGGCCTGGTCATCACCCGCTATGGCCATGTGCCGCCGGGCACACCGCACGGGCGAATCGAGATCAATGAAGCCGCCCACCCGGTGCCCGACGAAGCCGGCCGCCTGGCCACGCAGCGCCTGCTCGAATTAACGCATGGTTTGAGTCACGACGACCTCGTGCTGTGCCTCATCTCCGGCGGCGGCTCGGCGCTGCTCAGTGCACCCGCGCCGGGGTTGGCGTTCGCCGACAAGCGCGCCATCAACCAGGCCTTGCTGAACAGCGGCGCGGCCATCGACGAGATGAACACCGTGCGCAAGCACCTCTCGGCCATCAAGGGCGGGCGCCTGGCCGCGCGTTGTGCGCCGGCACGGGTGGTCACCTTGACCATCAGCGATGTGCCGGGTGACGACCCGGCCATCATCGCCAGCGGCCCCACCGTGGCCGACGCCAGCACCTGCGCCGATGCGCTGGCCATCCTGGCGCGCTACAGCATCGCCTTGCCCGCGGTGGCGCGCGCCGCGCTGGAAAGCGGCGCGTGGGAAACGCCCAAGCCCGGTGACGCCTGCTTTGCCGGGCAGGCGGTGAAGGTGATCGCCACGCCGCTGCAAAGCCTGCAAGCCGCCGCCGAAGCGGCGCGGCGCGCCGGTCTGGCGGCGCACATCCTGAGTGACGAAATCGAAGGCGAAAGCCGAACCGTGGGCCAGGTGCATGCAGCGCTGGCGCGGGCCGTGGCGCGGCATGGCACGCCGTTCCAGCGGCCCTGCGTCATCTTGAGCGGGGGCGAAACCACGGTCACGGTCAAGGGCAGCGGCGGGCGTGGCGGGCGGGCCGGTGAGTTCGTGCTCGGCTGCGCCATCGCCTTGCAGGGCCAGGCCGGTGTGTGGCTGCTGGCGGCCGACACCGACGGCATCGACGGCAGCGAAGACAACGCCGGCGCGCTGGCCGGCCCCGACACGCTGGCTCGGGCCGCTGCGCTGGGGCTGAAGCCGGCGGCGTTTCTCGACCGCAACGACGCCTACGGTTTCTTCCAGGCCTTGGGCGACCTGCTGCTCACCGGCCCGAGCTTCACCAACGTGAACGACTTTCGCGCCCTGCTGGTGTTGTAGTGTTTTGCGCCCGGCGCGCCCGCACATTGGCACGGTCGGCGCGAAAATGCGCCCAACTTCCACAGACCGGCCCACGCCATGAAACACATCGCCCACCACATTGCCGGCGCCGCCGCCGCCGGCAGCTCGCCGCGCTATCAAGACGTCTACAACCCCGCGTTGGGCCAGGTCAGCGGCCGCGTTGCGCTGGCCAACCAGGCCGACGTGAATGCCGCCGTGGCGGCCGCAAAGAGCGCCTTCCCGGCCTGGGCCCACACGCCGCCGGTGCGCCGCGCCCAGGTGATGTTCAAGTTTGCCGAACTGCTGCGCAAGCACCGCGACGACGTGGCCCGTGCCATCACCGCCGAACACGGCAAGGTCTTCACCGACGCGCAAGGCGAAGTCACCCGCGGGCTCGACGTGGTGGAGTTCGCATGCGGCGTGCCGCAGTTGCTCAAGGGCGCTTACTCCGAGCAGGCGTCCACCGGCATCGACAACTGGGTCATGCGCCAGCCGCTG
>JAYUPO010000472.1:0-2851 GCA_043760085.1 Burkholderiales bacterium | reverse complement strand
CGCCGGCGCAGCTTCCACAGCCGCGGCAACACCAGCACCGCAGCGATCACCAGGATCAGCGCGAGCGAGCCCGGCCGCTCGACAAATACGCCCCACTTGCCTTCGCCGATCGACAGCGCGTTGCGCATCTGGGCTTCGGCCAGCGGCCCCAAGATCAGGCCCACCACCACAGGCGCAGTCGGGAAGTCAAAGCGCCGCATCACGACACCGAGCAAGCCTATTGCGTAGAGCAGGAACAAATCGAAAGTCGATTGGCGCATGCCGTAAACGCCCACCGTGGCGAAGATCAGGATGCCGGCGTACAGATAGGCCTTGGGCAGCTTCAACAGCTTGACCCACAGCCCGACCAGCGGCAGGTTGAGGATCAACAACATCACGTTGCCGATGTACAGCGACGCGATCAGCGCCCACACCAGGGCGGCATTTTTCTCGAACAGCTGAGGCCCGGGCTGGATGCCGTAGTTCTGGAAGGCGCCGAGCAAGATCGCGGCCGTGTTGGACGTGGGGATGCCCAGCGTCAGCAGTGGGATCAGCGTTGCCGTGATCGCCGCGTTGTTGGCCGCCTCCGGGCCGGCCACCCCTTCGATGGCGCCGGTGGTTCCAAATTCGGCCTGTGCGCGGGCGAGCTTCTTCTCGGTGGCATAACTCAGGAAGGTCGGGATCTCGCTGCCGCCGGCGGGAATCGTGCCGAACGGAAAACCGATGAAGGTGCCACGCAACCATGCCGGCCAGGAGCGCCGAAACTCCTGGCCCGACATGTGAACCCGGCTCATGGCGTTTTGCGTTTCGCTCACGCGCCCCTCGTAAAGCACGGCGTAGAGCGCTTCGGCCACCGCGAACAGGCCCACCGCGATGAGCACCACTTCCAGGCCGTCCATCAACTCGGGCACGCCGGCGGCGTAGCGCACCTGGCCTGAAATCTGGTCAATGCCCACCAGGCCCAGGGCCAGGCCGATGAACAGCGACGTCAGGCCGCGCAGTGTGCTTTTGCCCAACACCGCGCTGACCGTGCAAAAGGCCAGCACCATGAGCAGGAAGTATTCGGGCGGGCCGAGCTTGACGGCATGTTCGGCCACCAGCGGCGCGAACAGCGTCACCAAAACCGTGGCGATCGTGCCGGCCACGAATGAGCCGATGGCTGCCGTGGCCAACGCGGCACCGGCGCGGCCGCTCTTGGCCATCTTGTTGCCCTCCATGGCGGTGACCATGGAGCCCGCCTCGCCAGGCGTATTGAGCAGGATGGAGGTGGTTGAGCCGCCATACATCGCACCGTAGTAGATGCCGGCAAAAAAGATCATCGACGCGGTGGGCTCCACCTTCAGCGTGATCGGCAACAACATCGCCACCGCGGTGGCCGGCCCGATGCCGGGCAACACTCCCACGGCCGTGCCGATGGTGCAACCCAGCAGCGCCCAGAACAGGTTGATGGGCGTGCCGGCAGTGGCGAAGCCACCGAGAAGCTGGGTCCAGATGTCGATCACAGCCAACCCGTCGCGGTCAGGCCGGGCAGGTTGATGCCCAGGGCCTGCGTGAACATCCAATACACCGGTGCCGCGATGGCCAGCCCGATGGCGAAGTCGTGCCCCCAGGCCAGCAAGCCGGGAACCACCCTGCCCTGCGAGGCCTTGAAGCCGCGCACTGCGAGCATGAAACACAACGCGCAGCTGGCGATGAACCCCAGCGTCGTGATGAGCAGCGCATTGGCCAGGATGCCTGCGGAAACCCAGGCCAGGCCCGGCCAATTCCCGGCGCTGGCGCCACTGGGCGGGTCAAGGTCGCGAAAACCACCGCTCAACACTTCCTTGAGCAGGAACAGGGCGCATATCGCCAGGGCCACCGCCACCACCCAGGGCAGGAAATTCGGGCCCACGCCGGAGTACCCGGCCTCGCTGCGTACCCCCGCGGCACCGGCAGCCAGCAGCACCGCCGTGGCCAAGGTACCGGCCGCCACGGCAGTCTGCCATGGCCGGTGCATCAAATCATCCCGGACTTGACCATCACCGCCCGCAGCGAAGCAAACTCGTCGTCAACGAAATTGTCGAACTCGGCTCCGGCCAGCCAGGCCGGTGTCCAGTTGTTCTTCGCCAGCGCTTCGGCCCACGCCTTGCTTTTGGTAGCCTTGGCGACGACATCGGTCAGCGCCCGGCGCTGCTCGGCAGTGATGCCAGGCGCCCCATAGACACCGCGCCAGTTGCCCAGCACAACGTTGTAGCCCTGTTCCTTCAAGGTCGGCACTTCAACGCCTTTTAGCCGGGTGGCTGAGGTCACGGCGATGGCGCGCATCTTGCCCGCCGCGATGTACTCGGCAAACTCGCTGTAGCCGCTGCCGCCGACCGTGACATTGCCGCCCAGAATGGCCGCCGTGGCCTCACCGCCGCCGCGGAACGCAACGTAGTTGATTTTGGCCGGATCGACGCCGACATCGCGCGCCAGCATGGCCGACGCAATGTGTTCGGTGGAGCCGCGCGAGCCGCCACCCCACTTCACGCTGCCCGGGTCTTTCTTCAGCTGCTCGACCACGTCTTTCATGGTCTTCAGTGGTGACGAAGCGGGCAACACAAAGACGTTGTACTCGCTGGTCAGGCGGGCAATCGGCGTGGCCTGGCTGAGCGAGACCGGCGGCTTGCCGGTGATGATGCCGCCGAGCATCACGGCGCCCATCACCATCAGCGCGTTCGGGTCGCCCTTGCTGCTGTTGACGAATTGCGCCAGGCCGATCGCACCGGCAGCGCCGCCCTTGTTGTCGAAGTTCACCGATGCCGCCGCACCGGCGTCCAACAGGGCCTTGCCCAGGGCGCGGCCGGTGGTGTCCCAGCCGCCGCCGGGGTTGGCTGGAATCATCATCTTCAGG
>JAYUPO010000471.1:0-7269 GCA_043760085.1 Burkholderiales bacterium | reverse complement strand
GGCAGGGGCTTGCCCGCCAAGGCGTTGACGATCATCAGCGGGATCAGTTTTTCGGGGAAGTGAAACGGCCCGTAGTTGTTTGAGCAGTTGGTGGTGAGCACCGGCAGCCCGTAGGTGTGGTGCCAGGCCCGCACCAAGTGGTCGCTGGCGGCCTTGCTGGCCGAGTACGGGCTGTTCGGTTCGTAGGGGTGCGTTTCGGTAAACGCTGGGTCATCGGCCCGCAGGCTGCCGTAGACCTCGTCAGTGCTCACGTGGTGGAAGCGAAATTCATTGCGCGCGCTGCCCTGCAGTGCGGCCCAGTAGGCACGCGCCGCCTCAAGCAAGGTGAAGGTGCCCTCCACGTTCGTGCGCATGAAGGCGCCCGGGCCGTGGATGCTGCGGTCGACATGGCTTTCGGCAGCGAAGTGCAGCACCGCACGTGGCTGGTGCTCGCTCAGCAGCCGATCCAGCAGCGGCCGGTCGCAGATGTCACCCTTGACAAAGCGGTGCCGCGCATCAGCGCTCAAGCTGGCCAGGTTGGCCAGGTTGCCGGCGTAGGTCAGCGCGTCGAGGTTGACGACCGGCTCGTCCGTTTGGGCCAGCCAGTCGAGGACGAAATTGCTGCCAATGAAGCCGGCGCCGCCGGTGACGAGGATGGTCATGCGAAATCGTAGGCTTGAGGTTATGTGGAGTTTGTCGCAAGCAGCAGGGCGTTGGCACCGCATTCCTGGCGATCATGGAAGTGCTGAGGATAATCGCCCCGCCGGTGACAACGCCTCGTGCCTGCGGCGCCGAACCGAGTGAGCCCACGCGCACGACCAGCCAGGAAGAACCGATTGAAAATTCTCGTCACCGGCGCCGCCGGGTTCATCGGCATGCATGTCGCGCAGCGCCTGCTTGCCCGCGGCGACACCGTGGTCGGCCTGGACAACCTCAACGACTATTACGACCCCCAGCTCAAGCGCGACCGCTTGGCGCGCCTGACGCCGCACCCGTGCTTTCAGTTCGTGCAACTCGATGTGGCCAACCGCCCCGGCATGGCCGAGATCTTTGCGCGCGAGCGCTTCGAGCGCGTGGTGCACCTGGCCGCACAGGCCGGCGTGCGCTATTCGCTGCAGAACCCGCATGCCTACATCGACAGCAACATCGTGGGCTTCACCAATGTGCTGGAAGGCTGCCGCCACCAGCATGTGCAGCACCTGGTCTACGCCTCCAGCTCCAGCGTCTATGGCGGCCACACGGCGATGCCCTTTTCGGAGCATCACAACGTTGACCACCCGGTGAGCCTGTACGCCGCCACCAAGAAGGCCAACGAGCTGATGGCGCACACCTACAGCCACTTGTTTGGCCTGCCGACCACCGGGCTGCGCTTCTTCACTGTCTACGGCCCTTGGGGCCGGCCCGACATGGCGCTGTTCCTGTTCACCAAGGCGATGCTGGCCGGCCAGGCGATCAAGGTGTTCAACCATGGCCAGATGGTGCGCGACTTCACCTTCATCGACGACATCGCCGCTGGCGTGGTGCACACGCTCGACCGCCCCGCCACGCCGGGCGCCGACTACGATCCGGCGCGGCCAGACCCGGCACAGAGCAACGCGCCCTACCGCATCTTCAATATCGGCAACCACGATCCGGTGCAGCTCATGGCCTTCGTGCAAGCCATCGAGCACAAGCTGGGCGTGGTGGCGAAGAAGGAGTTCCTGCCGCTGCAAGACGGCGACGTGCCGGCCACCTATGCCGATGTGTCGGAACTCGCGCGCTGGACCGGCTTCACCCCGGCCACGCCCATTGGCGACGGCGTGGGTCGCTTCGTCGACTGGTACCGCGCCTACTACCGGGCCTGACTTTCATTCGCATTCAGAGCAAGAAGAGAACCTTCCATGACCACCATTGCAGTTGTCGGCCTGGGCTATGTGGGGCTGCCCCTGGCGGTTGAGTTCGGCAAGAAATTCAAGACCATCGGCTTTGATTTGTCGGCGGAAAAAGTCGCTGCGTACCAACGCTTTGAAGACCCCACCGGCGAAGTCAGCGCAGACAACCTGCGTGCGGCCGTGCAGTTGCGCTGCACCACCGACCCCGCCGCGCTGGGCGAGGCCGACTTCATCGTGGTGGCCGTGCCCACGCCGGTTGACGACGCGCACAAGCCCGACTTCACGCCGCTGATCAAATCATCAGAAAGCGTGGGCCGGCACATGAAGCGCGGCACCACGGTGGTGTATGAGTCCACCGTGTATCCGGGTGCCACGGAAGAGGTGTGCATTCCGATCCTTGAGCGCTTGTCCGGCTTGCGTTGGAAGCAGGATTTTTTCGTCGGCTACAGCCCCGAGCGCATCAACCCGGGCGACAAGGAGCGCACGGTCACCAAGATCATCAAGGTCGTCTCGGGTGACTCACCCGCCACGCTCGAATTGGTGGCCAACACTTACGGCGCCATCATCACCGCGGGCGTGTACAAGGCCAGCAGCATCAAGGTGGCCGAGGCCGCGAAGGTGATTGAAAATACCCAGCGCGACTTGAACATCGCCTTGATGAACGAGCTGTCGCTGATCTTCCACCGCATCGGCATCGACACGCTGGAAGTGCTGCAAGCCGCCGGCACGAAGTGGAACTTCCTGCCCTTTCGCCCCGGCCTGGTGGGCGGGCACTGCATCGGCGTGGACCCGTACTACCTGACCTACAAGGCCGAGATGCTGGGCTACAACCCGCAGGTCATTTTGGCCGGGCGGCGCATCAATGACGACATGGGCAAGTACATCGCCGAACAGACCATCAAACAGATGATTGCGTGCGGCAGCGCCATCAAGGGTGCCTGCGTCAATGTGCTGGGCCTGACGTTCAAGGAAAACTGCCCCGATCTGCGCAACAGCAAGGTCATCGACATCATCCGCGAACTCAAGACGTATGGCGTCGAGGTCTTCGTGCACGACCCCGAGGGCAGCCCCGCGCAAGCGCAGCACGAGTACGGCGTCACCCTCACGGAGTGGAGCGCCTTGCCGCGTGCCGACGCCGTGATCGCCGCGGTGGCGCACCGCCACTATCAGCAGTTGCCAGTGGCCGAACTGGCTGCCAAGGTGGTGGCGGGGGGCTGTTTTGCCGACGTGAAATGCGCCTTCGACCCTGCGGCCTTGGCCGCTGCCGGGTTGCGCGTGTGGCGTCTGTGATGGGCCGCGGCTGGCGCGGCTGAATCTCAGCGCCGGCCGTAGGTGTCGTCGAGCCTGACGATGTCGTCTTCGCCCAGGTAGCTGCCCGACTGCACCTCGATGATTTCTAGCGGCACCCGGCCCGGATTGGCCAGGCGGTGCACCTCGCCCAGCGGGATGTAGGTGCTCTGGTTTTCGGTCAGGATCTGCGTCGTCTGGCCGCGCGTGACTTCGGCCGTGCCGGACACCACGATCCAGTGTTCAGCGCGGTGAAAGTGCTTTTGCAGGCTCAGGCTCGCACCGGGCTTGACCATGATGCGCTTCACTTGGAAGCGCGGGCCGTTGTCGATGCTGTCGTACCAGCCCCAGGGCCGGTGCACCTGGCGATGCAGCAACTGCTCCTCGCGCGCGTCGGCATGCAACTGCGCAACCACCTGGCGCACGTCCTGGCTGCGCTGGCGGTCGATTACCAGCACGCTGTCGGCGGTTTCCACCACCACCACGTCTTTCAGGCCCACCGCGGCCACCAGGCGCGTGGTGGCGTACACGGCCGTGTTGTCGCAATCCTTGATCACCGCGTCGCCCTGGCTGGCATTGCCGCGTTCGTCCTTGGGCAGCATGGCCCATACCGCTTCCCAGGCGCCCAGGTCAGACCAGCCGGCGTCCAGCGGCACCATGCACAACGCTGGGCTCGCGTTACTGCTGGTGGCGAGCTTTTCCAGCACGGCGTAGTCGACCGATTCGCTGGGAATGGCAGCGAACAGCTTGGCATCGGGGCGCACGAAGCGCTCGTCATTGGCGTGCGCCGCATGGGCCAGGCGCGTGGCGCCGGCGATGTCTGGGCGCAAGCGTTCGATGGCCGCCAGCCAGACCGAAGCGCGCATGACAAAGATGCCGCTGTTCCAGTAATAGCCGCCCGCGGCCAGGTAGCCCTGCGCCGTGGGCAGATCAGGCTTTTCCACAAAACGCGCCACTGCGGTGGCGCTGCCGGGCTGGCTGGACGCGCTGCACTGGATGTAGCCGAAGCCGGTTTCAGGCCGATCGGGCGTGATGCCCAGGATCGCCACCGCGCCGCTGGCCGCCTGGGCCACGGCGGCGCGCAAAGCGATGCTGAACGCCGCGCCATCGGTCACGGCCTGGTCAGCGGGCGTGACCACCATCACCGGGTCCGACCCACCCGCCACGGCCTGCAAGGCGGCCAGGGTGACGGCCGGTGCGGTGTTGCGCCCGGCCGGCTCGAGCAAGATGGTGGCGTCGTGCTGGCCGATTTCACGCAACTGGTCGAGCAGCAAGAAGCGGTGTTCCTCATTGCCCAGCACCAGGCTGGGCGCCACCGCCAGGCCTGGGCCGGCCAATGCGGCCACGCGCTGCACCGCCTGCTGAAACAAGGTTTGCACGCCGCCGAAGGCCAGAAACTGCTTTGGGAACTGTGCGCGCGACAACGGCCACAAGCGCGTGCCCGAGCCGCCGGCCATGATGACGGGCAGCACCGCCACGGTGGGCGAGGGGGATGGGGTCAACGACATCGAATCAGGGTTCCTCAAAGCCATTCGGGTTCATCGATTGCCAGCGCCAACTGTCAGCGCACATGCGCGCCAGGTCGTGGCGCGCGGCCCAGCCCAGCAGTTCACCGGCCAGGCCGGTGTGGGCATAGCACGCCGCCACGTCACCGGGCCGGCGCGGTGCGAATTGCACGGGAATGGTCCGCCCGCTGGCCTGTTCGTAGGCGTGAACCACTTCGAGTACGGAGTGCCCGCGCCCGGTGCCCAGGTTGGCCACGAACGAGCTGCCGTTGGCGGCCAGGTGGTTCAGCGCCGCGACATGGCCTTCGGCCAGGTCGCACACGTGGATGTAGTCGCGCACACCGGTGCCGTCGGGCGTGTCGTAGTCGTTGCCGAACACATTGACATGGCTGCGCCGGCCCACCGCCACTTGCGCCACGTAGGGCATCAGGTTGTTGGGCGTGCCGCGCGGGTCTTCGCCGATCAGGCCGCTTTCGTGCGCGCCCACGGGGTTGAAGTAGCGCAGCGTGCCGATGCGCCAGGCAGCGTTGCTGGCTTGCAGGTCGCGCAAGATCTGCTCGCCGAACAGCTTGGTCTGGCCATACGGGTTCTGCGCCGACAAGCTCACGTCTTCGGCGATCGGTAGTTGCTCGGGCGTGCCGTATACCGTGGCACTCGAACTGAACACCAGCTTGTGCACCCGGTGCCGCGCCATGGTCTCGCACAGGCTGAGTAGGCTGCCCAGGTTGTTGCGGTAGTAGCGCAGCGGCTGCGCCACCGATTCGCCCACCGCCTTGTAGGCAGCAAAGTGCACCGCTGAATCAGGTTGGTGCTTGGCGAAGATGCGCTCCAGAGCGGCGCCGTCACAAACATCGGCTTGCTCGAAAACCGGCTGCGTGCCACTCAATGTGTGAAGCCGCTCCAGCACCTTGCGCGAGCTGTTGGAAAAGTCGTCCACCCCCACCACCTGCCAGCCTGCTGCGGCCAGCGCCAGCCAGGTGTGCGATGCGATGTACCCGGTGGCGCCCGTCAGCAAAACCGTCGCCATGCCCGGCTTAGCGCAGGGTGATGCGGACCTGGCAGCCCACCGAGTTGTAGTCGTAGTTGCCCAGTCCCGTGTCGCGGGTGGACAGGCTCAGGTCGCAGCCGGCGTTGACTGCGCGGCTGGCATCCCAATTGGCACCCAGCGTGAATTGGCGCAGGTCGTCGTTGCCCGCGGCCAGGCTGACCGTGTTCACCGTGCTGCGGCGGGTGTAGGCCGCCCCGGCAAAGGTCGACACCTTGCCGGTGAGTTGATGCTTGACCTGGGTGCGCAAGGTGTTGTTGACGCGGCTCTGGTCGTCCAGCAGCAGCGGCCCGCCCACGGTGGTGCGTATCAGGCTGGCTTCGCGGCCGCTGTCGCGGTCGTAGCTGGTGCTGATCGATGTCTTGCCGGTCACTTGCCACAGCCACGTCAGCGTACCGGTGATGCCACTCAGGTCGAACGCCGAGGTGTTGTTGTATTGCGTCTTGGTCAGGCTCACCCGGCCCTGGAAAGAAGTGATCGCGCTGGGCGTGTAGCCGAACGGGAAATCAATGTCATGGCGCTTGTAGTGGTTGGCCGTAAGGCGGCCCGGGTAGTCACCTTCGGTGTAGCGCAGGCCCAGTCCGGCCATCATGGCGCTGCTGAATTGGTAGCGCAGGCTGGCGCCCAGGGTGTCGCGATCGTTATTAAACGTGTTGCTGATGACCAGGGCCTGCCCGGAATAGCGCGTGCGGTCATGCGCATAGTTGCCTTCGACCGTCAGCCGCGTGACCACGCCCATGCGTGCCACCGTGGAAAAGCCGTCGGTCTGCACCAGCGTGCGCTCGCTGGTGCTGGCGGCAATGCCGTCCACCGCATACTGGGCCAGCGAGCGTGCGCTGTAGGCGCTCACGTTGCCGGACAGGCGTTCGATCGTGGCCCAGTCCAGGCCACCCGAAACGCGGTAGGAGATGTTGTTCAGCGCTGAACTGGACCGGTAGTTGTTGTGGTCGATCATGGCATCGGCGCGCACGCGCTGGCGGCCGAAGGGCTGGTCGAGGCCGGCAAACAGCGAGGTACTCAATACGTTGTCAGAACTGGACGCGGTCGCCCCGCCCGCCTGGGTGACGTTCGAATGGTGCGTGAAGCGTGCACTCGCCCCCAGGTAATAAGGGGTGGTTTCGGCCGCCGCTGGCAGGCAGGCCAACAGGCTGCCGACGAACAGGCTGGCGCAGGCCAGGCGAACCGGTGCCGAATGCTGTGGAATGTTCAAGATGCCGTCTCCTTCGGTGTGGCGCGCCGCGGTTGGGTGCGTCGGGTTGTGCTGCGAAGGCACTGGGGTGTCTCAGTACGCATTGCGGTCGAGCAACATCAGCTTGACCGTGCGCGCGATGATCTGCAAATCAAACCCCAGGGTCCAGTTGCGCAGGTATTCGAGATCGTATTCCACGCGCGCCTGCATTTTTTCAATGGTGTCAGTTTCGCCACGGTGGCCGTTCACCTGCGCCCAGCCGGTGATGCCGGGCTTGACCTTGTGGCGCACCATGTACGCCTTGATGATGCGGCGGTATTCCTCGTTGTGCGCCACCGCATGCGGGCGCGGGCCCACGATGCTCATGCGCCCTTGCAGCACGTTCACGAACTG
>JAYUPO010000470.1:0-2866 GCA_043760085.1 Burkholderiales bacterium | reverse complement strand
CGCGCATCGCCCACGGCCTGCAAGACACCTTGTTCCTGGGCAACCTCAGCGCCGCGCGCGACTGGGGCCATGCGCGCGACTACGTGCACGCGCAGTGGTTGATGCTGCAGCAAGACAAGCCCGAAGACTTCGTCATCTGCACCGGCGAGCAGCACACGGTGCGCGAATTCGTGCAGCTCGCCGCGGCCGAGCTGGGCATCGGCATCGAGTTCAAGGGCCAGGGGTTGGACGAGATCGGCGTGGTCACGTCCGTCAAACCGGCGGCTCAAGGCGACATTCGAGCCCGCTGCAAGGCTGGCGAGGTGGTGGTGCGCATCGACCCGCGCTACTTCCGCCCCACCGAGGTGGAAACCTTGCTCGGCGACGGCACCAAGGCGCGCCAGATGCTGGGCTGGACACCGACCACGCCGTTCGCCGCGCTGGTGCGCGAAATGGCCCTGGCCGACTATGCCGCCGCCAAGCGCGACAGCCTGGTGCGGCTGGCCGGCTTCCAGGCCTACGACTACCACGAGTAGAGCTTGTCGCGGCCGCGAGACGGCGGCCCGTATAGTCTTGGCGACTCATTCAATCGAGACCGCCATGACCTACGAATGCATCCTCACCGAAGTACGCGGCGAAGGCCCGCGCCGCACCGGCCTGATCACGCTGCATCGCCCGGCCGCGTTGAACGCACTCAGCGATCAGCTCATGGACGAATTGGGAAGCGCCCTGCTGGCCTTCGATGCCGATGAAACCATCGGCTGCATCGTGCTCACCGGCAGCGACAAAGCCTTTGCCGCCGGCGCCGACATCAAGGCCATGGGCAGCCTCGATTTCATGGCCGCCTACAAGGGCGAGTTCATCACCCGCAACTGGGAACACTTGCTCAAGGTGCGCAAACCCGTGATCGCCGCCGTGGCCGGTTTTGCCCTGGGCGGCGGCTGCGAAGTGGCGATGATGTGCGACTTCATCATCGCCGCCGACAACGCCAAGTTCGGCCAGCCCGAAATCAAGCTCGGCATCATTCCCGGGGCCGGCGGCACGCAACGCCTGCCGCGCGCCGTGGGCAAGGCCAAGGCCATGGACATGGTGCTCACCTCGCGCGTGATGGGCGCCGAAGAGGCCGAGCGCGTGGGCCTGGTTTCGCGCGTGGTGCCGCTGGCAAAGTTGATGGATGAAACGTTAGCTGCGGCCGCTGCGATCTGCGCCCTGAGCGGCCCCAGCGTGATGATTGCCAAGGAATGCGTCAACCGTGCTTTTGAGAGCGGCCTGCGCGACGGCGTGAGCTTCGAGCGCCGCCTGTTTCATTCGTTGTTCGGCACGGCCGACCAGCAAGAAGGCATGGCCGCCTTCCAGGAAAAGCGCAGGCCGGCGTTCAAGAACCGGTAGTAGCTCTCGGCCTGCCGCCCAATTTGCCGTTGGTGCGTGCTGCCGCAGCTTTTGGCGCGGTGATTGCCTTGCCTCCGAGCGAGCCGATGTGGGTCATCCACTGCCGTGTGCCCAGCACACCTTTGACCAGGCTGGGCACATAGAGATCGGCGTCGAGCCGGGGCCAGTGCAAGCTCAGGCCGGCTGACTGAATTTCAATGCGGCGCAGATCGAGGGCTTTGGCCCCTGCAAGATCTTGCGCGTGCTTCACCGGGAAGACAAAGGCGCAACCGTTGTTCAGCTCGACATGAATGCGGCCAGCGTCGTATTTGGCGGCGATGGCCAAGGGGCCTCGTGCCAGGAGCCGACGGCCTTGCTCGCCGGCATGAGCAAGGGCTGCGGCATCAAGTGACGGTGACGGGTGCTTACGGGTAGCCATGAATCCTTCCCCATTCGTTGCAAAGGTGAGCCAGGTGGTCGTGAAGGCGGGCAGCGACCTTCTTCAGCTGACTCTGATGGAAACCGATGTTGCTCATCAACCGCACTTGCCCCAGATCGCAAAGCAGTTCAAATCGGGCATGCACTTCGACCCCGATCACATGAACGTGCGGCGGGCGGTGATCGTTGGGGAAGATCACCACTCGGAAGCCGTCGAAATGAGGCAAAACTGTCGGCACGGGTCAATATAACCCAAGCGTGATTGGGTTTCAAGAGCCGATCAGCGCGCAGCTACCTGGGCGAGCGCGGTAAGCACTCCAATGCGGATTCAGCTTTCCTTGCGCAACGCCGGAAACAAGATGACATCGCGGATGCTCGGTGAATCAGTCAGCAGCATCACCAGCCGGTCCAGCCCCACGCCGCAGCCACCTGTCGGCGGCATGCCGTATTCCAGCGCGCGGATGAAGTCGGCGTCGTAATACATCGCCTCTTCGTCGCCCGCATCCTTGTTGGCCATCTGCGCGGCAAAACGCGCGGCCTGGTCTTCGGCGTCGTTCAATTCAGAGAAGCCGTTAGCGTACTCGCGCCCGGTGATGAAGAGCTCAAACCGTTCGGTGATGGTCGGGTTGGTGTCTGACGCGCGCGCCAGCGGCGACACCTCTACGGGATAGTCGATGATGAAAGTCGGCTCCCACAACTCTTCTTCGACCACCGCTTCGAACAGGCCGAACTGCAACTCGGCGAGTTTCCAGTGCGCTGGGGCTTGTTCGCCATGGGCTTTCAGCGCGGCGCGCAGCACCGCGGGATCGACGGCCTCGACAGCAGTCAGCCCGGCATGCGCGACCAGAGAGTCACGCACCGTCAGCCGCGCGAACGGCCGGTCCAGGTCGACTTCTCTGCCGCCGTAGCTGAGCGTGGCCGAGCCGGTGGCCTGGCGCGCCGCGTGGCGCAGCACGGCTTCCGTGAAGTCCATCAGGTCGTGGTGGTTCCAGTAGGCCGCGTAGAACTCCATCATCGTGAATTCGGGGTTGTGCCGAACCGAGATGCCTTCGTTGCGGAAACTGCGGTTGATCTCGAACAC
>JAYUPO010000469.1:0-7300 GCA_043760085.1 Burkholderiales bacterium | reverse complement strand
TGCAAGCATCTCTCCAAACGCGATCGCGTGATGAAGAAGCTGATCCCGCAGTTCGGCGAAGCGCGCCTGCAAAGCCGCGGCGACGCCTTCACCACGCTGGCACGCTCCATCGTGGGCCAGCAAATCTCCGTGAAAGCCGCGCAATCGGTTTGGGACCGTTTCATCGCCCTGGCCGGCGTGCCCGCCGCGCGCCTGGCCCCGGGCATGGTGTTGGCGCTGGATGCCACGCAGTTGCGCAGCGCGGGCCTGTCCGCGCGCAAGGGCGAATACCTGCATGACCTGGCGCACCACTTCAATGGCGGCGCGGTGCATGTGGCGCAGTGGCAGGCAATGGACGACGACGCCATCATCGAAGAGCTGGTGGCCGTGCGCGGCATCGGCCGCTGGACGGCGGAAATGTTCCTGATCTTTCACCTCATGCGCCCCAACGTGCTGCCGCTCGACGACCTGGGCCTGCTCAAGGGCATCAGCCACAGCTACTTCAGCGGTGAGCCGGTGTCGCGGGCCGAGGCGCGCGAAGTGGGCGAGGCCTGGGCGCCGTTTCGCTCGGTGGCGACTTGGTACATTTGGCGCAGCCTGGATCCGCTGCCGGTGGACTACTGACCATGAGCAAACGGCACTTCCTTGACTTTGAGCAGCCGATCGCCGACCTCGAATCAAAGATCGAGGAACTGCGTTATGTGCACAACGAGTCAGCGGTGGACATCTCCGACGAGATCGAGCGCCTGAGCCAGAAGAGCCAGCAGCTCACGAAGGACATCTACACCCGCTTGACGCCCTGGCAGGTGACGCAGATTGCGCGCCACCCGCAGCGCCCCTACACGCTGGACTACGTGAACGAAATCTTCACCGAGTTCCAAGAACTGCACGGTGACCGCAACTTTGCTGATGACCAATCCATCGTCGGCGGCCTGGCGCGTTTCAATGGCCAGGCCTGCATGGTGTTGGGGCATCAGAAGGGGCGCGACACCAAGGAGCGCGGCGTGCGCAATTTCGGCATGGCGCGGCCCGAGGGCTACCGCAAGGCGCTGCGGCTGATGAAGCTGGCCGAGAAATTCAGCCTGCCGCTGTTCACGTTCGTTGACACGCCGGGTGCCTACCCGGGCATCGGCGCCGAAGAGCGCGGCCAGTCTGAAGCCATCGGCCGCAACATTTTTGAGATGGCGCAACTCGAAGTGCCGATCATCACCACCATCGTGGGCGAGGGCGGCTCGGGGGGTGCGCTGGCCATCGGCGTGGCTGACCAGACCCTGATGTTGCAGTTCTCGGTGTACTCGGTCATCTCACCCGAAGGCTGCGCGTCGATCCTGTGGAAGACGGCCGAACGCGCCAGCGACGCTGCCGAGGCGCTTGGCGTGACGGCGCACCGGCTGAAGGCGCTGGGCCTGATCGACAAGATCGTCAGCGAACCCGTGGGCGGCGCCCAGCGCGACGTGAAGGCCATGTGCGCGTCGCTCAAGCGCGCGCTCAACGATGCGCTGCGGCAAGTGGTCGACCTGAAGCCCAAGGAACTGCTGCAGCGCCGCTACGAGCGTTTGCAGTCCTATGGCCGCTTCACCGACACCAAGGAACGCTGAGCCGCGGGCCACCGTGGCCGTGGCCTGCAGCGGCGGGCGCGACTCCACCGCGTTGTTGCATGCCACTGCCCGCGCCGCGGTGGCGCTGGGCGGCGTGCAGGTGGTGGCCTTGCATGTGCACCATGGTTTGCTGGCGCAAGCTGATGAATGGGTGCTGCACCTGCAACGGCAAGTTAAGCGCTGGGCCGCGCGCGGCCTGCCGGTTGCGTTCGATTGGCTGCGCCTGGCCGGCCAGCCGGCGCCGGGCGACAGCGTGGAAGCCTGGGCCCGGCAGGGCCGCTATGACGCCCTGGCACACATGGCCCGGCGGCACGGTGCCAGCCTGGTACTGCTGGCCCACCACCGCGGCGACCAGGCTGAAACCTTTTTGCTGCAAGCCCTGCGTGGCGGCGGCCCGGCCGGCCTGGCTGGCATGCCGGTGCAGCGCCAAGCCCATGGCATCACGTGGGCGCGGCCCTGGTTGGGTCAACCGGCGCTGGCCGTGGCCACGTATGGACGGCGCCATCGGCTGAGCGTGGTCACCGACCCCAGCAATGCCGATCCGCGCTTCGCCCGCAGCCGGCTGCGCGAACAGGTCATGCCGGTGTTGGCGGCGGCCTTTCCCGACGCGCAGGCCGCGTTGGCCGCCAGTGCGCTGCGAGCGCAGGAGGCGGCCGCCTGCCTGGCTGAACTGGCCGCGCTGGATGCCCGCCAGCACCTGGCCGCCGACGGCAGCTTGCTGGTGGCACCGTGGCTTGATCTATCGCCCGCCCGGCGAGCCAACGCGCTGCGCGCGTGGCTGCATAGCCTGCACCCGGGGGCGGCGCGTGAGACCTTGGTGCAGCGCTTGATCGTTGAATTGCCAAGCCACGCCGTGGGCACCTGGCCCGCCCCACCGGGCACCCTGCGGCTGCACCGGGGCCACCTGCGCTACCTCGCGCCGCAGCCGCCGGCGCCAACGCCTGTTCAGCCGTTGGTTATGGACCTCAGCCAGCCGGGTTGTTACGCGCTGCCGGGTTGGCCGGGGCAACTGTTGGTGCAGGTCAGCTCGGCAGGCGGCATTGCTGCGCGCGCGCTGCGCCAGGCGCACATTTGCGCGCGCGCCGCGGGCATGCAGTTTCAAGCCGCGCCGCAACGCCCGCCGCGCGCGCTGAAAAAGCAGTTCCAGGGCGCCGGCGTGCCGCACTGGCAGCGTGCTGGCCCCGTCGTCTGCCTGGCTGGGGCCGTGGCCTTCGTCGCTGGCTTGGGCATCGACGCTCGCGCCATCGCCGGTGCACGGCAAGCGCAGCGCAAACTGAGCTGGCTGCCGGCAGGTGAGGGCGCAGTCAACCATGCTGCACTGCAACAGTCGCCAGATAGAATTCCGGCTTGATTCAAGATCGGCGCAGCGGCCCCTGTTGGCCCGGCGCAAGCTGAAAAACAAGGCCATGGCACTCATCGTCCACAAATACGGCGGCACCTCGATGGGCAGCCCCGAACGCATCCGCAACGTCGCCAAGCGGGTGGCCAAATGGGCCCGTGCCGGCCACCAGATGGTGGTGGTGCCATCGGCGATGAGCGGCGAAACCAACCGCCTGCTCGCGCTGGCCAAGGAACTCTCGCCCGCGCGCCTGGAAGCGGCCGCGCTGCGTGAGTTGGACCAGATTGCCGCTACGGGCGAACAGGTGTCAGTCGGGCTATTGGCCCTGGCCTTGCAAGCCGAGGGCATGCCAGCCATCAGCTACAACGGCTGGCAGGTCGGCGTGCACACGGATGCGGCCTACACCAAGGCACGCATTCGCAACATCGACGATGCCAAGGTGCGCGCCGACTTGGCCGCGGGCAGGGTGGTGGTCATCACCGGCTTCCAGGGCATGGACGGCAGCGGCAACATCACCACGCTGGGGCGGGGCGGCTCCGACACCTCGGCCGTGGCCGTGGCCGCAGCGCTGAAGGCCGACGAATGCCTGATCTACACCGACGTGGACGGCGTCTACACCACTGACCCGCGCATCGTGCCCCAAGCCAGGCGGCTGCATCGCATCAGCTTCGAGGAGATGCTGGAAATGGCCAGCCAGGGCTCCAAGGTCTTGCAGATCCGCTCGGTGGAATTCGCCGGCAAGTACCGCGTGCCCTTGCGCGTGCTGTCGAGCTTCACGCCGTGGGACATCGACCTGGCCGAAGAAGCCGCCTCGGGCACCTTGATCACCTTTGAAGAGAACGAAACCATGGAACAGGCTGTTGTGTCGGGCATTGCCTTCACCCGCGACGAAGCGAAGGTCACCGTGGTCGGCGTGCCCGACAAGCCGGGCATCGCATATCAAATCCTGGGTGCGGTGGCGGATGCGAACATCGACGTTGATGTGATCGTGCAGAACGTGTCGCACGGCGGGCGCACCGATTTTTCCTTCACCGTCAGCCGCAACGATTACAGCCGCACGATGGAGCTGCTGAGCGAAAAGGTCGCGCCGGCGCTGGGTGTGGCTGATGTGGCGGGTGACGCCAATATCTGCAAGGTCAGCATCATCGGCATCGGCATGCGCAGCCACGTGGGCGTGGCGGCCAAGATGTTCCGCACGCTCAGCGAAGAGGGCATCAACATCCAGATGGTGACCACCAGCGAGATCAAGACCAGCGTGGTGATCGACGAAAAATACATGGAGCTGGCGGTGCGCGCGCTGCACAAGGCCTTCGATCTGGATCAGGACGCGCCTGCCGGCTGAATTCGCGCTGGAGCGGGTGCATCTTGTCGTTAGAATGCGCCGCTGTTGCCAGGAGTCGTGACCGAGTGGCCGAAGGTGCTCCCCTGCTAAGGGAGTATGTGGGCAAAACCTGCATCGAGGGTTCGAATCCCTCCGACTCCGCCAAGTGAAAAGCCCCGCGAGGGGCTTTTTTCTTGGTGGGGTTGAGTGATGTGCCTGCGCACGCCACTGCGGGCTTCAATTGGCCCGGCATGCTGGCCGAGCCGCGGTCGCGGCGCGTGACCGAATCCCTGCGCCTGCGCCAAGTGAACAGCCCGTGAGGGGCTTTTTCCAGGTGATCAGTGCGTGTAGGTCAGGCCCAAATTGAGCACCGGGTTGGACTTGATTTGAAATCGTGGCCAATGCCAGGCGTGCTGTGCGGCAGGGCGAAGTTCTTGGCTTGGCAACCCTGCACTCTGGGATCAAAGGGGCTGGTGCCCGGGCGTCTTCATTATATTTGACATAATATACATTGTCGCAAGTTGTTTGGGCCTTCAGCACAGGCACAGTGAAACGTTGCAGCAGCCGCCGCCGGCGCTCTTAGCCTTGAACTTCATCGTCGGCTTCGGCTTCTGCCACAGCCATGTCCTCATCCATCTCGGCAGCACCCGACTCATCACCTCTCTTGGGCAGCAAGGGCCGATCCAGCGGCCGGCAGATGCGGCGATGCAGGTTTTCCAGGCGCTCAGACTTTTCCATCGCCCGGATCACCGAGTCCGGGTCCATCAGCAAGGCGAACGGGTTGGCAACGTGCTGCGGGCTGGTCATCGTTTGTGCTCCATGGGGGGAATCCCTGGAAACAACTCTATGCGTGCGCCGGCCCGCGCGCAGTCAGGGGCGCCCCATTGAACCTGTCGGAAGCGCCCTGACAGAGGCGCTGAAAGACGGCCTTACTTCGCGCTCTGTTCGAGCTTGACCGCCAGGGCTTCGCGCCCGCCCAGCCGGGCAAAGTTAGCGGCATCCAGGTCGCGCTCGTTGCGCAACCGCGGGTTCGCGCCGCGGGCCAGCAGCAAAGCCACGGTGTCTTCACTGCCGTAACGTGCGGCCATCATCAACGCCGTGCTGCCGTTTGGCGAGCGCGCATCGATTTGCGCACCATGCTCCAGCAACAGGGCCGCCGCCTGGCCTTGTGGGCCGGTGGCGGCGTAGTGCAATGGTGTCCAGCCGCTGCGGTTCACTGCGGCGCCCAATTCGATCAGTCTGGTGCACCATGGCAGTTGGCCGCGCAAAGCGGCCATCATGAGCGCTGTCTCGCCGGCCACATTGGCCGCATCGACCCGAACGCCACGCGTTTGCAGCAGCACGCCGACCACCTTGCCCGAGCCTTCACGCAACGCCAGGAACAGCGGCTGCTGGCCATCTTCACTCGGAGAGTTGGGGTCAAAGCCGCGTGCCAGCAGCTGTGCCACGGTGGTGGCGTCGTCGGCCTTCACGGCCTTGAAAAAGTCCTCATACGAACCCGCTTTGGCAACAGAAAGCCATAACGCCATAACAAGATACAGCGTGAACCTCAAGTTTTTTATGATCATTGATTGGGTGCCGCTGGCGGCAAAACCCGGGTGAACAAGCGATAGAAATTGGCGCTCGTGGCGGCGGCTACTTCGTCCACCCTGCATTGCTTGATGACCGCCAGCTCATGCGCCACAAAGGGCACGAATGCGGGTGAATTGGTCTTGCCCCGGTGCGGCGCAGGGGCCAGATAGGGGCTGTCGGTCTCGATCAGGCAGCGCTCCAGCGGCACCATGCGGGCCACCTCGCGCAGCTCGGCGGCGTTCTTGAAGGTCAGGATGCCCGAGAACGAGATGTCAAACCCAATATCGAGTGCAGCGCGCGCCACTTCAGCCGTTTCGGTGAAGCAATGGAACACCCCCCGCACCGCGCCGGCGCCCTCTTCGCGCAGCAAGGACAGCGTGTCGGCGCCAGCCTGGCGCGTGTGCACGATGAGCGGCAGACCGCAAGCGCGCGCGGCCCGAATGTGGATGCGAAAGCGCTCGCGCTGCCACGCCATGTCGTGCAGGCTGCGGCCGTTCAAACGGTAGTAGTCCAGGCCGGTTTCGCCAATGCCCACCACCTTGGGCAAGGCCGCCAGGCGCAGCAAGTCTTCCAGGCTGGGCTCGACCACGCCTTCGTTGTCGGGGTGTACGCCCACACTGGCCCATAGCTGTGGATGTTCCAGCGCCAACTGGTGCACCAACGGGAACTCTTCAAGCGTGGTGCAGATGCACAGGGCTGTGTTCACCTGCGCGGCGTGCATGTCCTGCAGGATCGGCCCGATGCGGCCGCGCAGTTCGGGGAATGCCAGATGGCAGTGCGAGTCCACGAACATGTTCAGTTGCCCGCTGAAGCGGCAGGCTCAGATGGTTTGCGTGGGCTTGGCCGATTGGATCGACGTGCCCAGCATTTCCTCGATCTTCAGCTTTAGCAGCCGGGTCTTCTCGTCGCCCGGAAAGCGCACTCCCACGCCCTGGGTGCGCCCGCCCGACGCATTGGCCGGCGTCAGCCAGGCGACCTTGCCGGCCACCGGGTAGCGTTGCGGGTCTTCGGGCAGGCTCAGCAGCAGGTAGATGTCTTCGCCCAACCGATATTCGCGCGTGGTGGGTACGAAGATGCCCCCTTCAGCGAGCAAGGGGATGTAGGCGGCGTAGAGCGCACCTTTTTCACGGAAGACCAATTGGATGACGCTGGGCTTGCCCGAAGCGGGCGCCAGGGCGCCGGGTTGTGAGCGAGGGGAGGCGCGGTCATTCATGGCCGGGCGAGTGTACCCACCCCACGTTCGCGTGGCACCGCTGCTGGCGCAGCCGGTGCCAGGGTTTGTTGAGCCTCGCACACAAGTGCCTCGATCAGCAGGCCCTCGTTCCACGGGTGTTCATCATGGCGGGCCACGCGGGCCAGGTTGCGCGCCCAGACGGCCAGTGCCGGCATGCCCACGCCGGTGCGCAGCGTTGGCGCGGCAAAGTAGCGCGGCGGCGCGCCAGCGGCCAGGGCCCAGGTGTCATGGCAGAGCTTTTGCAACGCATCCACCGC
>JAYUPO010000468.1:0-7300 GCA_043760085.1 Burkholderiales bacterium | reverse complement strand
TTGGCTCTACACGCGGTCGATGATCTTTTGGCTCCGGCCCGCTGCGCTTGACTTGGCTATCGCCAAGTCAGCCTGCACCGAAAGATCATTGATCGCGTACTTCATACGCGGTCGATGATCTTTTCGCCGAACAGCCCCTGCGGCCGAACGAGAAGGAAGAGCAATGCCAGCACATACGCGAACCAGATCTCGATGCCGCCGCCCAGCATCGGCCCGAGGTAGACCTCGGACAGCTTCTCGCCCACGCCGATGATCAGCCCGCCGATGATGGCGCCGGGCACCGAAGTGAGGCCACCCAGGATGACCACCGGTAGCGCCTTCAGCGCGATTTGCGACAGCGAGAACTGCACCCCGAGCTTGCTGCCCCAGATGACGCCGGCCACCAGCGCAGCGAAGCCCGCCACGCTCCACACAATGACCCAGATGTGGTTCAGCGGAATGCCGATTGAATTGGCCGCCTGGTGGTCGTCAGCCACGGCGCGCAGGGCGCGCCCGGTATTCGTCTTCTGGAAGAACAGCGCCAACACCGCCACCAACGCGGCGGACACGGCCGCCGCCACCATGTCTTCCTGGTTGATCAGCACGCCGCCTTCAAAGACGCTTTGCAGCAAGAACACCGGCTCTTTGGGCATGCCGACATCGATCTTGTAAATGTCGCTGCCAAACAGGGTCTGGCCGAAGCCGTCAAGAAAATAGGTGATGCCCAAGGTGGCCATCAACAAGGTGATGCCTTCCTGGTTGACCAGCTTGCTCAGCACCAGGCGCTCGATCAGCCAGGCCAGGGCAATCATCACCAACATGGCGGCCATGAAGCCCAGCACGTTGCCCAGCACCTTGTGCTCGAAGCCCAGGCCTTTTGGGATCCATTCTGAAAAACGCGCCATCGCCAAGGCCGCGAACAACACCATCGCGCCCTGGGCGAAGTTGAACACGCCCGAGGCCTTGTAGATGAGCACGAAGCCCAGGGCGATGAGCGAATACAGCATGCCGGCCATCAGGCCGCCGATGAGTACTTCCAGAAAAAATGCCATGGTCTGTGCTCGGGGTCAGCGCGGTCTGGTACGGGTCAATGCGACGTGCCGAGGTAGGCGTTGATCACATCCGGGTTGGCGCGCACTTCATCAGGCGTGCCGTCGCCGATCTTCTTGCCGTAGTCAAGCACGACCACGCGGTCTGAAATGTCCATCACCACGCCCATGTCATGCTCGATCAGCACGATGGTGGTGCCGAATTCCTCGTTCACTTCCAGCACGAAGCGGCACATGTCCTGCTTCTCTTCAACGTTCATGCCGGCCATGGGTTCGTCGAGCAACAACACTTGCGGCTCCATGGCTAACGCTCGACCCAAGTCAACGCGCTTTTGCAGGCCGTAGGGCAGGCGGCCGACGGCGGTTTTGCGAAAGGCCTGGATTTCCAGGAAGTCGATGATTTGTTCAACGAATTCGCGGTGCTGGGCTTCTTCGCGCTGCGCGGCGCCGAAATGAATCGCCTGCTGGAAGATGTTGGTCTTCATCTTCAGGTTGCGCCCGGTCATCAGGTTGTCGATGACGTTCATGCCCTTGAACAGGGCCAGGTTCTGGAACGTGCGCGCCACGCCCATCACGGCCACTTCGCGCGAATTCATGTGGTCGAAGGTCTTGCCGCGAAACGTGATGGAGCCTTGCTGCGGCGTGTACACGCCGTTGATGCAGTTGAGCATGCTGCTCTTGCCCGCGCCGTTGGGGCCGATGATGGCGCGCACTTCGTGTTCGAGCACATTGAAGCTGATGTCGCTCAGCGCCTTCACGCCGCCGAAGTTCAGGCTGATGTTCTTCACATCGAGCACCACCTCAGGTGCCACGTTACCCACCGGTTTGGCAGTCATCTACGCCGCCTTACTAACGTTTGGGAAGACTTTTGTGTCGCCGATCTTCAAGTCAGCCGACACCGTGCCCGTGCGGCCGTCTTCAAACTTGACCTGGGTTTCGATGTACTGGTGGGTCAAGTCGCCATACAGCGCATCCACCAACACCGCGTAACGCTCGGCAATGAAGCCGCGGCGCACCTTGCGCGTGCGGGTGAGTTCACCGTCGTCGGCGTCAAGCTCTTTGTGCAGCACCAGGAAGCGGCTGATCTGGCTGCCGGCCAGCATCTGGTCTTGCGCCAAATCAGCGTTGACCTTTTCCACGCAGTCGCGCAGCAGGGCGTAGACCTCGGGCTTTTGCGCCAGGTCGGTGTAGCCGGCGTAGGGCAGGTTGCGCCGCTCGGCCCAGTTGCCCACGGCGTCCATGTCGATGTTGATGAAGACGCAGCACTTCTCGCGCTGGTCGCCAAAGGCCACCGCCTCTTTCACGTAGGGGAAGAACTTGAGTTTGTTCTCAACGTACTTGGGCGCGAACATGGCGCCATCGTTAGTGCCGCCTTTGATGCGGCCCACGTCCTTGGCGCGGTCGATGATCTTCAGGTGCCCGCCGGCATCAATGAAGCCGGCGTCGCCGGTGTGGTACCAGCCATCCGCGGTGAGCACCTCGGCGGTGGCGGCCGGGTTCTTGTAGTAGCCCTTGAGCAGCCCGGGGCTCTTGACCAGAATTTCGCCGGCCTCGGTGAGCTTGATTTCCACGCCCGCAATGGGCACGCCCACGGTGTCGGCCCGGGCTTGGTTGTCGGGCTGCAGGCACACGAACACGGCGGTTTCGGTGGAGCCGTAAAGCTGCTTCAAGTTGACGCCGATGCTGCGATAGAACGTGAACAGATCCGGCCCGATGGCCTCGCCCGCGGTGTAGGCCACGCGCACGCGCGACAGGCCGAGGGTGTTGCGCAGCGGGCCGTAAATGAGCAGGTTGCCGAGCTGGTAATTCAGCTTGTCCGCTGCACTGACCGGTTTGCCGTCAACCAGCGTGCCGTCCATCAGCGCCGGGCCCACGCGCCGGGCCAGCGCCATGTAGTGGTGGAAAAGCTTGCGCTTGATGGCGCCGGCATCTTCCATGCGGATCATCACGCTGGTGAGCAGGCCTTCGAACACGCGCGGCGGCGCGAAGTAATAAGTGGGCCCGACTTCCTTCAGGTCGATGGTCACCGTGGCCGCCGACTCGGGGCAGTTCACCACGTAGCCGCAGACCAGCCACTGTGCATACGAGAAGATGTTTTGGCCAACCCAGGCCGGTGGCAGGTAGGCCAAAACCTCTTCGGCAGCGGTGAGCTTGTCGAACTGCGCACCGGCGTTGGCGCGGTCGATCAGCGTGAAATGGGTGTGCATCACGCCCTTGGGGTTGCCGGTGGTGCCCGAGGTGAAGAACAGGGCGGCCACCTCATCGGGCGTGCCTCGCTGCACCTGTTCGTCGAAGAAGCCGGGTTGCGCCGCATGCCACGCCTGCCCGGCGCTGATGAGTTGGTCAACCGATGCCAGCCCGGGCGTGCTGTAGTTGCGCAGGCCGCGCGGGTCGTCGTACCAAAGGGTGGCCAGTTGCGGGCACTGCGCGCGCAAGTCGACCAGCTTGTCGACCTGCTCCTGGTCTTCCACCACCGCAAAGCAGACCTCGGCGTTGTTGATGGGAAAAACGTATTCCTGCGCTGCCGCGTCCTGGTACAGCGGCACGGGAATGGCGCCCAGCGCCTGTGCGGCGAGCATGGTGGCGTACAGGCGCGGGCGGTTCTCGCCGATGACCACGATGTGGTCTCCGCGCTTCAAGCCGGCTTGCGCCAGGCCGCAGGCCAGGTGGCGCACCAGTTCGGCCAGCACGGCCCAGCTCGTGGCCTGCCAGATGCCGTATTCCTTCTCGCGCAGGGCCGGGCTGTGCGGCCGTTTGGCAGCGTGTTCCAGCAGCAGGCGGGGGAAAGTGGTGCGCAAGCGGGCCTCCGGGCGGGCGCCAAATGGCCGGGCGGCGCCCGGGCGGCGGCGATTCGGCTCGCAATGTAGTCTCAAGTTTGACGTTATGTTGTCGTTACGACGACAATCTTTGCCTGTTCTGCCTATGGCTTTCCCTAGCCAAGATTTATGCCCAGCGTCAGTACCGCGTCAGCCCGCATGCTTTTGGAACGCTCGCGTGCGTTGTCGGCGCAGGAACTGGCCGAGGTGCCCTGGTTGCGTGGCCTGAGTGCGCAAGAGCAGATGCGCGCGGCCAGCGACATGCGCGTGGTACAGGTGGATGCCGGCGAATTGTTGTGCCGCGTGGGCCGGCCGGTGACGTTCTGGTTCGGCGTGCTCGACGGCCTGCTGAAGATGAGCAGCGACACCGAGCTGGGCATTCCCATCACCTTCACCGGCATGCCGCCGGGCGGCTGGTTCGGCGAGGGCACGGTGATCAAGCGCGAGGCCTACCGCTACAACATCCAGGCCCTGCGCAAAAGCGTGGTGGCCGGCCTGGGGGTTGACACTTTTCATTGGTTACTCGAACGCAGCATTCCGTTCAACCGCTTCATCACGCAACAGCTCAACGAGCGCCTGGGCCAGTTCATCGGCGCGCGCGAGATCGACCGCATGCCCAACCCCGACGGCCGCGTGGCGCGCAGCCTGGCCGCGCTGTTCCACCCCGTGCTGTACCCGCGCCTGAGCGGCGTGCTGCGCATCACGCAACAGGAACTGGCCTACTTGGTGGGGCTGTCGCGCCAGCGCGTGAATGAAGCCTTGACCGTGTTGCAGCGCGAAGGCCTGATCGAGGTGGCCTACGGCGGCGTGACGGTGCTCGACCTGGAACGCCTGCGGCGCTATGGCGTGAGTTGATTGGATCGACACATTTCAAACTCACTTCAAACTAAACTCAAACTCACTTCAAACGTTAGCCACGCCCGACACCACATGCCCGGCGGGCACATGCACGGCGGCGCTCTCGACATGGACGGTCTGGTCGTCGAAGAAGAAGTCGGGCTCGAATTCGCGCAGGAATTCGCCTTTGGGCAGGCCGCCCAGGAACATGGCTTCATCGACGTCAATATGCCAGGCCATCAAGGTGCGGATGGCGCGCTCATGCGCCGGTGCGCTGCGCGCCGTGACCAGCGCGGTGCGGATGCGCATCTGCGGCAGCGCCTGGCGTTGCAGGCCGTGCAGCGCGGCCAGCAGCGGCTTGAACGGGCCGGGCGGCAAGGGCGTGGCCGCGCGCGTGCTTTCGTGCTGCTGAAACGCACCCAGCCCACCGCTGCGATACACCTGTTCGGCTTCATCGCTGAACAGCACGGCGTCGCCGTCGAACGCCACCCGCACTTCATGCGGGTGCGTGGCCGTGGCGTGCGCGCTGTGCGGGGCCACGCGCGCGGCGGGCACGCCGGCGGCCAGCGCGGCGCGGACATCGGCTTCGTTGGCCGAAAGAAAGAGCTGCGCGCCCAGCGGCTTGAGGTACTGCCACGCCTGGCGCCCGCGCGTGAACACGCCGCGCTCGATGGCCAGGCCGTAGTGCCGCGCCGAACGGAACACGCGCATGCCCGAGACCGGGTCGTTGCGCGACAGGATCACCACTTCCACGCGGGCTGAGTCGGCGTTGAAGGCCAGCAGCTTCTTGACCAGCGAGAACGCCACGCCGGGGCGGGCGGGTTCGTCCAGGCGCTGCAATTGCAGTTGCATGTAGGCGTGGTCGTCGCTCGCGCCGTCGAAGATGCGGTTTTCTTCTTCGAAATCGAACAGTGCGCGCGAGGAAATGGCCACGACCAAGCGGCCGTCTAACGTGCTGGGCATGGTTTCATCATAGGCGCCGGCCGCCAGGCCGCCGCCGCCGCGGCCCTACTTGACCCAGGTGTTGAGCTGGATGATCGGCAGCAGCACGGCCAGCACGATGAGCATCACCACACCTCCCATCAGCACGATCAGCAGCGGCTCCAGGATGGTGGCCACGGCCATGGCGCGGCGCTGCACTTCGCCCGACAGCTGGGTGGCCGCGCGCGCCAGCATCACGGGCAACTGGCCGGTTTGTTCGCCCAGGCGCGAAAACATGGCCAGCAGGCCGGGAAAGCGCTTCTTGGCGCCCAGCGCCGAGGCCAGCGGCGCGCCTTCACGCACTTGCGTCAGGGCTTCCATCGCATCGGCGCGCATGGCGCGGTTGCCCAGGGTTTCGCTCGCGGCCTGCAAGGCGCGCAGGATGGGCACGCCCGCACCGGCCAACATGGCCAGGGTGCCGGCAAAGCGCGCCGCGTTGTAGCCGCGGGCCAGGCGGCCGACCAGCGGCAGGTTCAGCATGGCGGCGTCGCTGCGTTGGCGAAACTCGGGGTTGCGCCGGGCAAAGACATAGGTAACGGCGCCGCCCACCGAACCCAGCGCCACCAGCCAGCCCCAGTTGCGCACGAAGTCGCTGAACGCCAGCATCGCCACCGTCAGCGCGGGCAGGGCGCGCTTGGAACTGGTGAACACCGTGGCCACCTGTGGCACCACGTAGGTGAGCAGAAAGATCACGATCACCAGCGCGATCACCGACACCACCGCCGGGTACAACATGGCGCCCATCAGCTTGGCCTTCAGCGCCTGGCGCGCCTCCAGGTCGTCGGCCAGCTTTTCCAGCACCAGGCCCAGGGCGCCGCTTTGCTCACCGGCAGCCACCACGGCGCGGTAGACCTCGTCGAATTCGCGCGGCGCGGCGCCCAGCGCCTGGGCAAAGGGCGAGCCTGCGTTAACTTCACTCTTTAGGTGCGCCACCAGCTCGCGCTGGGCCGGCACCTCGGCTTCATCGGCCAGGGCGGCCAGGGCGCGTTCCAGCGGCAGCCCGGCGCTCACCAGCCCGGCCATCTGGCGCGTCCACACCGTCAGGCCCGTGGCGTTGAAGGCGCGCCGGCCAAAGCCGCGCCCGGCCTGGCGCTGCGCGCTGGTGATTTCACTCACCGACAGCGGCACCAGGCCCTGGTTGCGCAACTGGGTGCGCGCGCCGCGCGGCGTGTCGGCCTCGACGAAGCCGTCGCTGGCCTTGCCTTTGGAATCGATGGCCTCAAAGCGGAACGCGGGCACGGGCTTTGGCTTACTCGCGCGTCACGCGCAGCACTTCTTCGGGGCTGGTGACGCCCTCGCTCACCAGCCGCTCGCCGTCTTCGCGCATCGAGCGCAAACCGGCGGCTTCAGCGGCCACGAAGATCTGGCTTTCGGCGGCGCGGCTGTGGATCAGTGCGCGCAGCTTGTCGTCGGCCACCATCAACTCGTACACGCCGGTGCGGCCCTTGTAGCCGGTCTGGCCGCACTGTTCGCAACCCACCGGGTGATAGCGGCCGCGCGCGTCGGGCTTTTTGCACACCACGCACAGCTTGCGCACCAGGCGCTGCGCCAGCACACCGAGCAGCGAGCTGCTGAGCAAGAAGGGCTCGACACCCATGTCGATCAGCCGCGTGACGGTGCTGGGCGCGTCATTCGTGT
>JAYUPO010000467.1:0-22365 GCA_043760085.1 Burkholderiales bacterium | reverse complement strand
GCGCGCACCTGAGCCTGCACTACAGCCAGGAGCCCAGGTCTTGATCAACCGCCGCCGCGGCCTGGGCGCGCTGGCCGCCGCTTGGGCCTGCCCGGCGGCCTGGGCGCAACAACCCGGCGCAGGTCGGCCTGGCGTGGAGCTGCCGCCCGAGCCGGCGCCGGCGCGCACCCTGGCGCTGCCGCGCATCATTGAACAGCGCCTGGACAACGGCCTGCTGGTGGTGCTGGTGCCCAGGCACGCCGTGCCTTTGCTGCACGCCACCTTGCTGGTGCGCGCCGGCCCCGAGCTCGACCCCCCAGGTCAAAGCGGCCTCGCGGCCATGACATCGACCCTGCTGACCAAGGGCGCCTGGCGCCGCGGCCGCGCCGTGGGCGCGGTGGCGCTGGCGCGGCAGGCCGAAGCGCTGGGCGCCAGCCTGACCAGCGGTTGCGGCCCGCGCGCCACCACACTGGCCCTGACCGTGACGCCGCCCCATGCGCCGGCCGCGCTGGCCCTGTTGGCCGACATGGCACGCACGCCGCTGTTAGCGGCCCAGGAGCTGGAGCATGAGCGCCAGCGCGCCAACGACGGTTTCGCCCTGGCCCTGGGCAACCCGGGCAGCGTGGCGGCGCTGGCGGCGCGGCGCGCGACCTGGCCCGACGAAGCCCTGGCCGCCACGCCCACCCCGGCCTCGCTGCAACGGCTGCAGCGCGACGATGTGGTGACCTTCCACGCCGCGCAGTACCACAGCGCGCGCAGCGCCCTGGTGCTGGTGGGCGACTTCACTGCCGAGCAAGGCATGGCCTGGGCCCGAACGCACTTCGGCGCCTGGCGCGGCGTCGCCTCAAGCCTGCCGCCGCCGCAGCGCGCGGCCACAGCGGCGGCGGCCAGCGCGGTGCTGGTGGACATGCCCGGCAGCGGCCAGAGCAGTGTCGTGCTGGCGCTGCCGCTGCCGGCGCTGGGCCCTGACGAGCGGCGCATCGCCCAGGTCGCCAATGCCCTGCTTGGCCAGGGCTATTCCTCGCGCCTGAGCCAGGAGATCCGCGTGCGCAAAGGGTGGAGCTACGACGCGCGCAGCGAACTCGACTGCCAACCCGAAGGCTGCCTGCTGTTGGCCCAGGCGCAGACCGGCCATGGCAACTCGGCCGACGTGGTGGCGGCGCTGCGCGAGCAGCTGGCCCGCCTGGGTAGCGAAACCGCCGCCGCCGACGAGCTGGCGGCGCGCCAGGCCGCCCTGGCCGGCAGCTTTGCGCGCCGGCTCGAAACCGTGCAGGGCCTGGCCGGGCTGGTGCTGGCACGCCTGGTGCAGGGCCGGCCGCTGGACGAGCTGGCGCTGGAGCTGCCGCGGCTGCTGGCCGTCACGCCGGCGCAAGTGCGGGCCTTTGCCCAGGCCCATCTCGGCGCGGCGCAGGCGCGCGTGGTGGTGGCCGGCGACGCCGCCCAGATCACGCCCCAGTGGGCCGGTGCTGCCCCCGCAGTGCTGTTGCCGCTGGGCCAACTCGACCTCGATAACCGCTCGTTGCGCCGGCCCTGAGAAGTTGTCTGGTTCGGGCGGCACCTGGCGCGTCGCTCGGCCGCGCGGGATTCATTCACAACTTCTGAGGCGGTCGGAATTCACGTCACTCCCGCCCCACAAGGTTGGGGCGACGCAACAAAATGTTAAATTTCTTGCCGATTGCCCCCGATTCATGGGGTTTCAAACCCCCTGACACGGGCGTTGCAGACTTAGAGTCGGCTCCCGGTTAACCCTGAGTTGCAGGGGCTGGCCGAAATGAGCAAGGCTGACCCGGAACGGAACACACCAGATGCTGCTGATCCTTCACACCACCATGGCCCTGGCCTCGGCGAGCGCGCCGGGGCCGGCGCAATGCTCGTGGGACAGCCCGGGCGTGAACCCCTTCACCGGCAACATCGTCAACGCGATCGACCGCTACCAGGACATTCCAGCGGCCACGCGCGAGACCCTGAAGAAGCGCATGGCCGCGCGTGCTTATGACGAGATCGTGCTCATCACGCGCGACTCGATCACCGGGCGCAGCAGCTACAGCAACGACATCCGCGGCATGCACTTCGGTGCCGGCCAGGTTTGTGGGCGCATCAGCCGCGCCAAATGGGCCCCGAGTGCCGAAGAACGCGGCCTGGTCTATTGCGAAGGCAGCGAATGCATCATGGTGCCCACGGTGTGCCGCAACGTCAGCCGCATCACCCGGCTGCCGCAGCGCCAGGGCGACACGGCCGAGGGCCCGGACACCCTGCCTGCGGCCCCGCCAACGGCGCTGAACCTGCCTGACGGCAATTTGAGTTTCGACCCCCCCGGCGCCGGCCCGCTGGGCAACAACGCGCCGGGCACGCAAAGTTTTGCCACCAGCTCCCTGGCCCCCGACCCCGGTGCCGGCGCCACGGCCCCGGCCGATGCTGGCACCGCGCCCGCGCCCGCGCCGTATGGCAGCGGCAGCGGCAGCGGCAGCGAAGGTGGTGGCGGTAGCGGCGGCGGCGGTGGCGGCGCCACCGGCGCTGCGCCCGGCTTTGCTGGCGGCGTGCTGCCGATCCCTTTCATCAGCAACGCCCCGGCTGCTGGCACGGTTGTCGAAGCGCCGGGCACGGGCGACACGCCCGGCACCGGTGGCACGCCCGTGTTGCCAGGCAACCCGTTGGCCGGCCCCTCGCTGCCGGTGGCCGTGGTGGGCGAGGTGCCCGTGGTCGCGATTCCCGAGCCCTCAACGTGGGCCTTGATGCTCGGTGGCCTGGCGCTGCTGGCACTGAAGCGGCGCCGCCGCTGACGGTTGCCACTGACGGTTGCCACTGACGGCGCCGTTGCCGCGCGGCGCTCACCGGCGCCCGCAAATCAATCCAGCGTGATGGCGGTGCGCACCGCACCGGCCCGGTCAGCCCGGGCGGTGAGCACCACATGCGCGCCGCGCGGGCCGCTGAGCACCCACTCGGCCACGGCGCGGTCGGCGGTGATGTCGCGGTTGGGCAAGAAGGCCTGCAAACTGGCCTTGGCGGCGTGGCCTTCGAGCTGCGGGCCTTCAATGCGTTCACGCCCCTGCACCAGGCTCACGCCCGCGGGCAGGTGCACTTCAAACACCACACCGCGTGCCACCTTGCGTTCCAGCGCGCGCTTGCTGATGTAAGCCGGCAGGTAGCCGGCATTGGCCACGGCCATGCGCACGCGCCAGGTGTCCGGCCCCAGGGCACGCACTTCGGTGCGCCGCAGCTCCAGCTTGGGCAAGCTCAGGCCCAGCGTGGTGAGCCAGCCGGGGAAGCGCGCCGCTTCGCGTTCACGCAAATGCGGCGGCGGGTTGCGCCAGTAGTTCATGCGGTCCCAACCGCCCAGCTCCACCTGGCCGAGCTGCGGGTGGCGGTAGGCGTACCAATCAACGTGCGCGCGGCCGGCACATTGCTCGTCGCTCCACTTCAGCAGCTTGATGTCGTCTGCGGGCGGGTGGTCGCGGTACCAGTGGATCCAGTCGTAGTCGGTGATGCCGGCCTCGCGGTTGGGGGCCCACAACTCCACCGTCCAGAACAGCGCGCCCAGGTGCTCATAGACCCAGTCTTGCGTGCCGGTGATGATCTCCTTCGGGTGGTACTTGAAGTCGTGATAGATGCTCACCGCCGGGTAGCCGGTGAGCTGGGTGCCCAGGTCGCTCAGGCGCTTGTAGATCCACAAGTCCTCGGGCGTCATGTCGTCATCACTTTGCGTGCCCATGGGTCGCAAAATAACACCCGAATGCGTGTGAAAACTCACCGCCGCGCCGATGTTGGGGTGCTGGGTGATGAAGTCGACCATGGCCCGCACCTCGGGCTCGCTGGTCGGGTACGGGCCGGCGCCGGTTTGTTCGAATTCCTGGCGCCAGTAGGCCGGAAAATTGCGATTCAGATCGAGCCCTTCCAGGTCGGGGTTGGCCTTGATGCGCAGCCCGTCGTAGTTCTTCAGGCTGCCTTCGGGCATGACGCGAAAGTATTCGCCGCCAAAGTCACCCGGCGCTCGCGGCATCAGCAGGCGCGGCGCATCCGGGTTCTTCTTCCAGGCGCCGTGCGGGTCGGGCACACGCATGCTGAGCACGCGGCCGTCGCCGTCCATGTCTTCCACCGTCAGGCCATCGACCTGCTCTTCGGCGTAGGGATAGGGCCGGGTCGATGAGCGAATGTGGCGCGGTCGGTCGGCCAGCGCCAGCTCAGCGCCATCGGGGTTCAGCCGCGGGCAGATGTAGACCACGCGCGTGTTGAGCAGTTGCGTGGTCGCGGCATCGGCACCGTACTGGCTGAGCAGTTGGTGCAGGAAGTACAGGCAGGCGGTGCTGGCCGTGAGCTCGGCGGCGTGGATGTTGCCGTCGATCCACAACGCCGGCTTGTCCAGGTCGCCACCCATGGCGCCGCGGGTCACCGTGGCCAGCCAGATGTCGCGGCCTTCGTGACTTTTGCCGATGCTGTCGATGCGCACCAGGTCGGGCCGCGCCAGTGCGTAGTCGTGCAGCAGGCGGGTCAGCTCGGGGTGGCGCAGGAATCGGTCGAACTGCGGCGCGGGCAGGGCAGGCAGGGTGGGCATGTCGGGCCTTGTTGGAGTGGCCGGCATTCTGCCGCTGCAACGCGGCGCCGCCAGGGGAATTGCCCGCTGCGGTGCTGCCGTTCATTCAGGTCAACGACGCCCCTGCAACAAACACGCGCAGCTCGCCCGGCGCAAAGGCCTGCCAGGGCTCGCCGGCGGTCAGCGGCTGCGTGGCCACGAGGGCCACGCGGTCAGCGGGCGTGGTCAGGGCGGCGAAGTCCACGCTCAGGTCTTCATCGGCCAGTTGCGCCGCTGCAAACGGGTGTTTGCGCACCAGCCAGTGCAGTTGCGTGCTGGCGTGCGCCCACAGCGCCTGGCCGTTTGAAAGCAGCATGTTGAAGGTGCCGTGGCGCGCCAACTGCGGCAGCAGTTCGCGCAAGGTGGCACTGAGCTCGGCCACACCGGGCACGCTGGCATGGGCCTTGGCCAGCTCCTGCATCAGCCAGCAGAACGCGCGCTCGCTGTCGGTGTCGCCCACGGGCTGGAAGGCGGCGTGCAGCCGCGGGTGGAAGCCCTTCAAGTCGCCGTTATGCGCCAGCACCCAGTAGCGGCCCCACAGCTCGCGCTGGAACGGGTGGGTGTTTTCCAGCGCCACCCGCCCCTGCGTGGCCTTGCGAATGTGGGCGATGACGTGGCTGCTCTTGATGGGGAAGTTCTTCACCATCTGCGCCACCGGCGAGTGGCGCGCGCTGTGCGCATCCACAAACAGCCGCACGCCGCGGTCTTCGAAAAAGGCGATGCCGAAACCGTCTTTGTGCTCATCGGCCCGCGTGGCCAGGCCGGTGAACGAGAACATCACGTCGGTAGGCGTGTTGGCGTTCATGCCGAGCAATTGGCACATGGTCTATTACTCCAACCCACCGATTTCAAAACATGAGAACGCGCCTTCGACCCGATGTCGTCGTTGCAAATGCTCGCCATGCAACCCAGCATGGCTGCGCTTTGCGCCTGGATCTCGGGCCGAATCCATCGTTTTCCTTGTGTTTCGAAACCGGTGTGCTGGAGTACTACTTTAACGGTAGAAATAACTTGAGTACGCCACGCAGCGTGACCAGGTTGCCCGGGTTGCTGGTTTCGTTGAGCACGCCGCTCATGCGCCGGATCACGCCCGGGCTGCCGCGGGCGCGCCAGATCAGCAAGTCCGCCAGCCAGGGGTGGGCATTGACGCGGTTGGCACGCTCGTACAAGTCGAAGCGCGGCTTGAGCGCCAGCACCGCAGCCTCGTAGTGTGCTTGCACGGCAGCATCACCTGAATCGTTAAGCAAGGCCTGCGCCGCCTGCATGCCGGTTTCCATGGCCTTGCCAATGCCTTCGCCGGTGAAGGCGTAGGTGCTGCCTGCAGCCTCGCCAGTGACGAGCAGGCCCGGTGCGCTGAGATGTGCGCCTTCGAGCGAGCAACGCAGCGGCGCGCCTTTGAGTTCACCCACCCAGCGCCCGCCGGCCAGCAGCTCGCGAGCGGGGGCGTACACCTCACAAAAGGCGGCGAACAGCTCGCGCAGGTTCACGTCCTTCATGCCCACGCCTTCTTCATGGCTGTGCGCCAGGCCGACGCCGATGTTGAACACGCCACCGGGGGCCGGAAAGATCCAGCCATAGCCGCCGCGCAGCCGCGGATGCCACACCACTTCGAGCGCCGTGAGCTTGGCCACCATGGCCGCGTTTTCGATGTAGCCGCGCAAGGCCATGCCCGTTGGCGAGCGGCGCCGGCACACCCCGGCGGCGATGAGCGCCGGTGCCGATGCGCCCGTGGCCAGCACGACCCAGCGTGCGCGCTGCTCGACCAGCGTGTCACCGCGCTTGAGCTGCACGCCCAGCACCCGCCCATCAGGCGCGTCACCCTCACGCAGCAGCGCCACAAAGCGCGACGGCGGCAGCGCCACCGCACCGGCGCGCAAGGCGGCGCGGTACAGGATGTCGTCGAGCATGCGGCGCGGCAACACGGCCACGTTGCCCGGCACATCGACCCGCCCGCCGCGCGGCGCGATGCAGGCCACATGGCTGGCAGCCTGCGCCGCGGCCATCACTTCTTCGAACACGCCCAGGTGCTTGAACGCGGCCAGGGCATCGGGAATCAGGCCATCGCCACAGACCTTGTCGCGTGGAAAGGCATGTTTGTCGACCAGCGCCACGCGCTGGCCGGCTTGCGCCAGCAGCTGCGCACAAGCGCTGCCGGCGGGGCCGGCGCCGACCACCAGGACATCGAAAGGGGCGGCGCTTTCCGGGGGCATGCGGGTCGAGGCTGTGGTGGGCGCGGCATTGTAGGAAGCACAGTCGCCGTCACCATCGCATCCCGTTGCGCCGGCAGGTCGACAGGCGCATGCCCCACTGCACAATCGCCGCGATCAAAGAGGGGTGCATGTCCAGAATATTCGACAACATCGAGCAGCACTTGCTGGGGGCACTGAGGGCGACGCTGGAGGTTTCAAAGCGCGCAGACTTTTGCGTCGGCTACCTGAACCTGCGAGGGTGGCAGGCGGTTGACGACCTGATTCATCCATGGTCGCCCGAGGCGGGCCAGGTCTGCCGCGTTCTGGTGGGCATGCAGCGCCCACCTCATGACGAGATTCGCGATCTCTATCGCGCGGCCAGCGGGCCCGACGGCCTGGACAACGCAACCGCCGCTCGCCTCAAGACCCAGTTCGCCGCACACCTGCGCGAGCAGATCACGCTGGGCATTCCCACGGGCAAGGACGAAGCCGGCCTGCGCACCTTGGCGCGCCAGCTGCGCGCCGGGCAGGTTTGCATCAAGCTCTTTCTGCCCCACCCCCTGCATGCAAAGTTGTACCTGCTGTTCCGCGACGATGTGAACAACCCGATCACCGGTTTCGTGGGCAGCAGCAACCTGACGATGCAAGGGCTGGCGCGGCAAGGCGAGCTGAATGTTGATGTGCTGGATCATCACGCCACGCAGCGCCTCTCCCAATGGTTTCAAGACCGCTGGAATGCCCGTTGGGCGCTGGATGTGTCGGCCGAGCTGGCCGAAATCATCGAAACCAGTTGGGCCCGTGAAGCGGCCATTCCGCCCTTTCACATTTACCTCAGTATTGCGTTTCACCTCAGTACCGAGGCGCGTGCCGGTCTGAGCCAGTTCCGGCTACCCGCTCGCTTTGAGCAGGACTTGTTCGAGTTTCAGAAAGGCGCGGTCAAGATCGCCGCGCGCCATCTGCAGCGCCGTGGCGGCGTGATGATTGGCGACGTCGTGGGGCTGGGCAAGACGATGATGGCCACGGCGCTGGCGCGCATGTTCGAGGACGACATGGGCTTTGAGACTCTCATCATCTGCCCCAAGAACCTGGAGCCGATGTGGGAGCGGTACCGCACTGAATATGGCCTGCGCGGCATGGTGCTGCCCATCAGCCAGGTGACGAAACACCTTCCGGATTTGAAGCGCTATCGCCTGGTGCTGATCGACGAAAGCCACAACCTGCGCAACCGCGAAGGGCGGCGCTACAAAGCAATTGCCGATTACATCCGCAGTTGTGATGCGAAGGTGATCTTGTTGACGGCCACGCCCTATAACAAGACCAAGGCCGATCTATCGAGCCAACTGCGCTTGTTCATCGACGAGAAGGCGAACATCGGCATTCGGCCTGAACGCTTCATGCGCAAGAACGGCCTTGGCGAGGCCGAGTTTGAACGCAAGTACCAGTGCAAGATCAATTCCATTCTTGCGGTTGAGAAGAGCGATGAGTTTGATGATTGGCGTGAGCTGATTCGCCTGTACATGGTGCGGCGCACGCGCAGCTTCATCGTTAAGCATTACACCCAGGCTGATGAGAGAGGGCGCCCCTACCTGCCGGGCAAGGAGGGCCATCGCAGCTACTTCCCCAAACGCCTGCCGCTATCACTTAAGTTTGCGGTGGACGAAACCGATCCCCACGATGGCTACGCACGGCTGTACTCAGCCGCCGTGGTGGATCAGATCAATGCCCTGCATGTGCCCCGCTATGGCCTGGGGCTGTATGTCGAGCCCGCCGCCGAGCGCATGGCTTCTGCGGCTGAACGCAAGGCGATTGAAAACCTCGGGCGCGCCGGTAAGCGCCTGATGGGTTTTTGTCGCACCAACCTGTTCAAGCGTTTGGAGTCCTCAGGCTTTTCATTCCTGCAATCCATCGCGCGCCACATCTTGCGCAACCGCATCTACCTCTACGCCATCGAACAAGGGCTGGAGCTGCCGATGGGCGTGTTGGATGCGGGCCTGCTGGATGGTGATCGCATCGATGAAGACACCGAAGGGTTGGAGGGTGAACAGGAAGACCTGCTCGACGGGATGGTGGAGGCCGTTGCAGTCGACGCTGCGCAGCCTGACCCACTTGCACGCGCCGCCGAGGTTTACAAACAGTACGCCACCGAGTACCGCAAGCGCTTCAAGTGGATCAGCCCGCGGCTGTTTAAGCCCCTGTTGGCCGAACACTTGGCGGCCGACACTCAAAGCTTGAGTGAGATGCTGGCGGGCCATGGCGCCTGGGATGCGGCGCGTGACCGCAAGCTCACTGAATTGCGGCAACTGGTGAGCAAGGCGCACGGCAAAGACAAGGTGCTGGTCTTCACCCAGTTTGCCGATACCGCTCGCTACCTGGAGCGTGAGTTGCGCCAGGGCGGCGTCACTCATTTGAGCGCAGCCACTGGGGCCTCGGCCGACCCTTATGCCTTGGCCTGCCGCTTCTCACCGCGCTCCAACAACAAGAGCATTTCCAAGACGGACGAAATTCGGGTGCTGATTTGCACCGATGTGCTGTCGGAAGGCCAGAATCTTCAGGATTGCAGTGCCGTGGTGAACTTCGATTTGCCCTGGGCCATCATCCGCCTCATACAGCGCGCAGGGCGTGTGGACCGCATTGGCCAGAAGGCTGAAGAAATTCGCTGCTATTCCTTTCTTCCGGCCGAGGGTGTGGAGCGGCTGATCCAACTGCGCTCACGCATTCAACAGCGTTTATTGGAGAACGCTGAAGTGGTGGGCACCGATGAAGCGTTCTTTGAAGATGAAGAAGCCGCCGTTATTCGCGATCTCTACACCGAGCGCTCAGGTGTGCTGGATGACAGTGATGACGAGGTGGACTTGGCTTCCTATGCGTGGCAGGTTTGGAAGCAAGCAACGCAAGACGATCCAGCGTTAGCCCATGCCGTAGAGGCCTTGCCGCCGGTGGTGTACTCGGCCAAGGCAGTTGCCACAGATGAGCAACGGGCGAAGGCGTTGGGGCCGCTTGCAGGCCAGGAAGGCGCATTGGTGTATGTCAAATCGCCCGAAGGAAATGACCACTTGGCGTGGATCAACCAGCGTGGCGAAACCGTCACCGAATCGCAGTTCACCATCCTGCGCGCGGCCGAGTGCGTAGCGGATACACCGGCCCTGCTGCGCGCAGAAAACCATCACGACATGGTGGCTCAAGGGTTGCTATTGGCCGTGGCGCAGGACAAGGCTGTGGGCGGTGGGCTGGGCAAGCCATCGAGTGCGCGCCGCCGCGCCTATGAGCGGCTCAAACACCATGCGCAAGCGCTGCAAAAAACCTTGTTCCGCGACGAAGAGTTGGAACGCGCACTCGATGACATCTATCTTCGGCCCTTGCTGGAGACGGCCGCCGACCTGCTTAACCGCTTGATGCGTGGTGGCGTGAACGATGAAGAGTTGGGCGCGGCCGTGAAATCACTGCGCGAAGAGGATCGGCTCACCTTTGCCGAGGACGCTGCTGCGTTGCGCGAACCGCGTGTGGTGTGTTCGATGGGGTTGATCAACGGATTGGCAATTTGACTGCTGACACTGTGCCAGGCAAAGAATCGCTCACGGTCGAGTTCAAGAGCGACCGCGAGTGCCTGGGCGATGACGAGTTGATCGAGGCCGTGGTGTGCCTTGCCAATGCGGAGGGTGGCTGTCTCTACATCGGCGTTGAAGACGACGGCCGTGTCACGGGCTTGCACCGCTCCCGCCCCGTTCGCGTAGAGCTCTTGGGAGCACAGGTCGCCAATCGCACCTCACCGCCGCTGGCCGTGTCCAGCCGCGAACTGAATCTGCAAGGGCTGCGCGTGGCCTTGGTCGAAGTGCCCAAGTCGCGGGCCATCGTGGCCCGCTCGGATGGGCTCATCAAGCGCCGCCGCTTGCGCATGGACGGAAGCCCAGAGTGCGTGCCTTTCGTGCCTACCGAGCACCTGAGCCGCCTCAGTGATTTGCGCCTGGCTGATCCGTCCGCGCAGGTGCTGGCGGGTGCGTCGTTGGCCGACTTCGACCCCTTGCAGCGCGAACGTCTTCGCGCTGTGATCGATCGCAATCCGCGCAGCGACAAAACCTTACTTCGCCTGCACGATGACGAACTGGAAGGTGCCTTGGGTTTGACTGTCAGTGAAGGCGGATTGCGCCTGCCCACGTTGGCCGGTGTGCTGATGATCGGCAGAGGAGCTGCCCTGCGCCGCCTGGTGCCCACACATGAGGTGTTGTTCCAGGTGCTTGATGGCACTCGGGTCAAAGTCAACGAGCCCTCGTCGGCCGCGCTGGTTGAAATCGTGGAGTGGCTCGATCTGCTGAGCCGTGGCGTGAACACCGAACAGGAATTCGCTGAAGGCCTGTTCCGCGTAGCGGTGGCGCGTGTCGATAGCGATGCCTTGCGCGAAGCCATCAACAACGCCCTGGTCCACCGCGACTACGCACGCCTGGGCCCGGTGCGGGTGTGCTGGGAGAGCGAGCAACTGATCGTCAGCAATCCTGGCGGCTTCGTCGAAGGCGTAACGCTCGCGAACCTGCTCACCACCGAGCCGAAACCGCGCAACCCTAAATTGGCCGACGCGTTCAAGCGCATCGGCCTGGTTGAACGCACGGGCCGAGGGGTCGATCTCATCTACAGCGGCATGCTGCGCTTTGGCCGCCCAGCGCCGGACTATTCGGATTCGCGCGCCGACCTCGTCAAGCTGACCATCAACACCGAACCCGCCGACCTGGGGTTCGTGCGCATGGTGCTTCAAGAAGAGGCCCGCGAGCAGGAGCCGCTGCCTGTGGAGACACTGCTGGTGTTGACAGCGCTGCGGCGTGCACGTCGTGCCACGGCTGCCAATCTTGCGACGGCACTGCAACGCAGCGAGGCGCAAGCGGCACGCATTTGCGAGCGTTTGGCCGAACGCGGCCTGCTGCAAGCCCGTAGCAATGGGCGGCACCGCGATTTCATCCTGCACCCCCAGGTGTACAGAGCGTTGGGCCAGCATGCTGAGTACGTGCGTCAGGCCGGTTATGAACCCTTTCAACAGACGGAAATGATCCGTGCTTTCGTCGTTTCGAAGGGCAGCATTCGGCGCGAGCACGCCGCTGAGCTATGCCGGTTGGCGCCGCGCGAGGCGGGCCGTTTGCTTGGCCGGCTGGTGCGGGCTGGCGTGCTGGTTCGCCAAGGCGAGCGGCGCGGTTCGTTCTACGTGCTGGCACGGCCGGCAGGCCCCGGCGCGAAACGGCATATGACCTTCGATATGACCTTCGATATGACCCGATATGACCGCAACCAGAGCGCTAAGCCGTTGATTCAAAAGGCTTTTGACCGGAAGTTCGGTTGCACTTTGACCGTCACGGCCAAGGTTTTAACGCTCCGACACTGAATCAACTGCCATGGCTCACCTCGATTTTCCGAGCTTCCAGAAACACCTCGCTGCCTTCGACTTCGCTCGGCTTTTTGTTGACGTGCTGGGCTGGAACCAGGCACCGGCATCCGCCCGAGCCTGGCAAGACGATGGCACGGCGGCCCACTCCTTTGCGCGCCGCATGGTGGCCGAACTGGGTGGTGTGGCCGTGCTGCAAGTGGTGGCCGCGCAGGGTTGGCCTGATGAGCCCACCCGCGTGGCCATCTGGAAGCATCTATCGCAGCAGCACGCCGAGAACATCCTCATCTTCACCGATCACCGAGACGGCGCTTCGCAAAGCCAGTGGTATTGGGTCAAGCGCGGCCGTGACGAAGCCACCGGCAAACCGAAAAACACCCCGCGTCGGCACGACTACTTTCGCGGCCAACCGGTCGATCTATTCGCCTCGAAGCTGCAGGCCATGGTGATGGAGTTGTCGGAATTGGATGCTTCGGGCCGCATGCCGGTGCTCGAAGCCGCGCGCCGCATCCAGGCTGCATTGGATGTAGACAAGACCACCAAGCGGTTCTTCGCGCGCTACTCCGAGCAGCACGACAAACTGCTTGATCAGATCGAAGGCATCGCCGACGAGCGAGACCGGCGCTGGTACGCGTCGGTCATCCTTAACCGGCTCATGTTCGTGTGGTTCATGCAGAAGAAATTCTTCATTGACGGTGGCAACGCCGACTACCTGCTGACCAAGCTGGCTGAATCGCGTCAGCGCGGTGCCAACCGTTTCTTCGGCGAGTTCTTGAACGCCCTGTTCTTCGAGGCGTTTGCCAAACCCGAGGCCGACCGTTCCCTATTCGCCCGCCAACTCACCGGCACCGTGCCCTACCTGAACGGTGGCCTGTTCTTGCACCACAAGCTGGAACTCGATGCCAACCACCAGCCGCGGCTGGGCACCACCTTGCGCATTCCCGATGCTGCATTCGAAGGCGTGTTTGATGTCTTCGCCGCCTTCACCTGGCATCTGGATGACACACCCGGCGGCGACGCCGACGAAATCAACCCCGATGTGCTGGGCTACATCTTCGAGAAGTACATCAACCAGAAAGCCTTCGGCGCCTACTACACCCGCCCCGAGATCACCGGTTACTTGGCCGAGCGCAGCATCCACCAGTTGATTCTGGAACGCCTGCACGAGCCCGCACTGCCCGAGTTGGGCCTGCCCGAAATCAGGTTCGCAACGGTGTCAGACATGCTGGCGAAGATGGACGCGCGCACCGCGCTCAAGCTCGTCAACGACGTGTTGCCGTCGATCACGGTGCTCGACCCCGCAGTAGGCTCGGGCGCGTTCCTGGTGGCCGCGCTCAAATGCCTGATCAACGTCTATTACGCCGTGGTCGGCCGCGCCGAGCTGGGCGCCAGCGCCGAGCTGCAAGCCTGGTTGCGGAACATTCAGGCCAGCCACCCCAGCGTGGGTTACTACATCAAACGCCGCATCGTCACCGACAACCTGTATGGCGTGGACATCATGGAAGAGGCCAGCGAAATCGCCAAGCTGCGTCTGTTCCTGGCCATGGTGTCTTCGGTGCGCCATGTGCAAGATTTGGAGCCGCTGCCCAACATCGATTTCAACATCCTGGCCGGCAATTCGTTGGTGGGCCTGATGCGCGTGGATGAACACGAGTTCGACGCCAAGTACCGCCAGGGCGACATGTTCCGCAAGAGCTTCCGCGAGCTGCTTGAAGAGAAGCACCGAAAGCTGGCCACTTACCGCGCTGCGGCCGACGCCCTGGGCAGCAGCTTCAATCTGCTTGAACTGCGCGACGATATCGACACCGCGATGGCCGAGGCCAACCAGGTGATGAACGAGTTGCTTCAAGACCAGTTCGCAGCGCGCGGCATCAAGTTCGAACAGGCCACATGGGATGCCGCGAGTGGCACGCTTGGAAAGCCCGAGAAGCGCAAGGTCGAACTTGCCGATGTGGCCGCGCAGCACCCGCTGCACTGGGGGTATGTGTTCGACGACATCGTGCACAAGCGTGACGGCTTCGACATCATCCTGGCCAACCCGCCCTGGGAAGTGTTCAAGCCGCAGGCCAAGGAGTTCTTTGCCGACCATTCCGACCTCGTCAGCAAGAACACGATGACGATCAAGGAATTCGAGAAGGAACAGGGCAAGCTGCTCAAGGATCGGGCGGTGCGCGAGGCGTGGTTGGCGTATGAGAGCCGGTTCCCGCACATGAGCGCGTACTTCCGCAGCGCGCCCGAGTACAGCTTCCAGTCAGCCGTCGTCGGTGGCAAGAAGACCGGTTCCGACATGAACCTCTACAAGCTGTTCACCGAGCGCTGCTTTTCGCTGTTGCGCGAAGGCGGGCATTGCGGCATCGTCATTCCGAGCAGCCTGTACAAGGACATGGGCGCGACTGGGCTTCGCAACATGCTGTTCGATCATGGCAGGGTGGACACGATCGTCTCGCTGTCGAATGAGAAATTCATCTTCGAGGAGGTCGATCACCGGGTCTGCTTCGCCTTCGTGAATTTCACCAAAGGCGGCAAGACCGAGAAGCTGCGCGCCACCTTCCGCATCAACCCGCGCGAGGCGATAAAGGCAGCCGACTTCGAGTCGTTCGTCCACGACGATGGCAACTTCGTCGAACTGTCGGCCGCACTGATCAGCACGATGAACGCGGAGACTCGTTCTGTGCTGGAATTTCGCAGTACAACCGACGTGGCGATCGTCAACAAGATGTTGGGCTTCCCACCACTAGGTAAGCAACTCGGCGGCGTTTGGAATTTGAAACTGACGCGCGAGTTCGAGATCACTGGCAACAACCGTGCGTTCAAGTCAGAGACAGGCGCTGGCCGACTGCCGTTGCTCACTGGCCGCATGTTCAATCAATTCGAGCTAACAGCCGAACACTCAGGGTTTTGGATCGACGAAGCTGATGGCCGTCGCATCCTGCTAGGCCGTACGCCGGACACCGGGCAAACCCTGGACTACCAAAGCTACCGCTGGCTGCATCGCCGTATTGCACGATCGAGCGACTCACGCACGCTGATCTCGACGATCGCGCCGCCGATGGTGTTCACTGAGGTCAACAGCACGACGTTGAAGGTCATCGACAGCGGCATCAACGCCATTGAGCAGTGCTACTGGTGCGGGTTGGCGAACAGCATGGTTCTCGATTGGTTGCTGCGGCAAAGCGTCAGTTCCACCTTGAACATGTTCTACCTCTACCAGTTGCCGGTGCCCCGCCTGCCTTCTTCCGAGCTGCGGTGCAAGCAAATCGCTGATCGGGTGGCCCGCTTGGTCTGCACGACGCCGGCCTACGACGCGCTGGCCAAAGACACCGGCCTGCGCGACCACCGCGACGGCGCCACCGACCCCGTCGAACGCGCCCGCCTGCGCGCCGAACTCGACGGCCTCGTGGCGCATCTCTACGACCTCACCGAAGCCGAGTTCGCGCACATCCTCGCCACCTTTCCGCTCGTGCCTGAACCGGCGAAGCAGGCCGCACGCAATGCCTACCGCGATGTCGAGAGGGGGTTGATCCAATGACACCAGAAAACGTGACCCTGCGCCTGCAATCAGTGCGCATTCGGAACTTCAAAGCCATCGTTGACAGCCGCACGGTGCTACTGGGTCCATTGACCGTCTTTGTCGGCCATAACGGCAGCGGCAAGTCCAGCCTGATCGAAGGGCTCGAGACCTACCAAGCCATCGTCACTGACGGGTTGGACCCTGCGATGCAACGCTGGCTCGGTATTGAACATGCACGTCACAAGGGCGTTGAGGCCAAGGAGCGTGCGGGGCAGCCGCTGAACCCGATGGCCTTCGACCTGAGCATCGGCGCCTCACCCCGGAAGTCGACTCGCGTCGCAATGCAGGTGAACAACGATGCCGCATCGAACCGCATGTTCATAGAACTTGAGAACTTAACGCCAGTGAATGGTCAGGTCGTCGAGAGGGGTGTCATTCAGCCGGAGTTTGTCCCCGAGTCAGGACGATCAATTCTTGGTGCAGGTGGCGCAGGACACCGAGCAGTGGCCCGGCATGTGAACGCATGGCAGTTCATGTGCCTGCAACCTGAGCGCATGGGCTTACCCGTAGCGCAACAACGTACCTCCGGGCGCGTGCGGTTGGCGAAGGACGGCAGCAACATCGCCGACTACCTGCTCGACATCCAGCGGCTCGATGAGCAACTCAAGACCAACGCGCTGGAAGGCATCGTGCGCACGATGGCTTATGTGCTGCCCTACGCACGCGACTTGCAGGCTTCGCTGACCTCGGAGCTTGAGCGCAAGGTTTACCTCCAGTTGACGGAGGGCAACTTCAAGGTGCCAGGCTGGATGCTTTCCACCGGCACGTTGCGCGTGCTGGCGCTGCTGGCCACACTGCGCCACCCGTACCCGCCGCCTCTGGTGGTGGTGGAAGAAATAGAGAACGGCCTTGACCCGCGGAGCATCCACTTGTTGGTCGAAGAGATACGCACGGCTGTGCTGACCGGTGTGACGCAGGTGGTGCTGACCACCCATTCACCGTACTTGCTGGACTTGTTGAAGCTCGATCAGTTGGTGCTGGTGGCACGCGACGAAGCCGGCGAACCGCGCTTCCATCGCCCGGCCGATGACGCCAAGCTGGCGGAGTGGTCGCGCGAGTTCGCACCGGGCCGGCTCTACACGATGGGGTCTTTGCACGAGGCGGCGCAATGACCGGCGTTGGAATGACACAGACCACCATCGGCATGGTCTTCGAGTGCGGACCGCAGGGGGCGGACAAACAGGTCTGCGAATACCTGGCCAGGCACATCAGGCCGGGAATCGCCATCAAGAGCCGAACGCTCGACAACAAAGGCAACCTGCTGCGCGATGCCGGCAAAGTGGCGGCACAACTGATGAAGGACGGTTGTGCTTGCGTGCTGATCGTCTGGGACTTGCGCCCGGCCTGGCCCGACAAGAAACATAGGCCGTGCCGCCATGACGAACGGCAGGCCGTGTTGTTGCGGTTGGCGCAGGCAGGGTTGACGCCTGACGCGTCGGTCTATCTGATTTGCATCGAACAGGAGTTGGAGGGCTGGCTGTTGGCCAATGAACGTGCGATCAGTGGTTTACTGTCAACGCCGGCTCACGTCTACGCCGTGCCAAAGGTGAAGACACCCGACGCCGTGATGCAACCCAAGGCTGCGATGCTCAAGCACTTCAAGAATGCCAGAGGTTGGCGGTACGACGACAAGGTGGATGCCCTTCGGGTGTTGAAAGCGTCAAGCGTTGACCTGCCACGTTTGCGCCGGTCGACGAGCTTTGCGCGTTTTGAAGGCAAGTTGTTGGCATGCCAGCCGCGGCCGTGATTGGCGAGTTGGGGATGATGCTTTACCTCGCCACTGCCAATCAGTATCCCGCCTCGCCTATTTCTCTGAATCGATAGCTCTCGACTTCAAGCGCCTGCGGTCGGCCAGGCGCCCTTCCTGGACACAAGAGCCTCGCGCCTCTTTCTGATCCACTGTGCAATTTGCTCCGGCTGCGAGGCCGGGCAGTTCAGCGCTTCGGCGTTGCCGAGGTGGAGGAACGCCCGTCTGCCAACAAACCGGGCAGCCTGCTGGCCGCCTTCGGCTCGCTTGCTGCATCCGGCTGATGGTGTTGGCGGTTGTGAGCAAGCGCACAAATCTGGCCAGGAGACATCGTTTTGACGGACGGGACAGTCTTGCTGGGCGCCGTTGGCGCGGTGCTCGGCGGCATTCCCGGTGTAGTGCCGTCCATCAGAACGGCTAGCTTGGCTAGCTGCCGAACTGGCCGACAACATTCGCATTGCCAGTGCCAGCGCAGGCAGGCGCCGGGTTCAAGACATCGACCCCATCGCCGAAGACGCCTGAGGATCGACGCCATTCGGAACCTGCCGCCCGGCGAGTTGACCGGCGCGCAGCGTCCGGTCGAACGCGCCGAGTTAAAACGGCGCCAAAGGCGTCCGGTTTAACAAGATTTGGACTTCAGCCGCCAAGCATGCAGCAGCGGCTCGGTGTAGCCGCTGGGCTGCCCCAGCCCCTTGAACACCAGGTCGCACGCCGCCTGGTAGGCCATCGACGTGTCGAAGTGCCCCGCCATCGGCTGGTACGCCGCATCGCCCGCGTTCTGCCCGTCCACCACCGCGGCCATGCGCTCGAAGGTGGCGCGCACTTGCGCCTCGCTCACCACGCCATGCAGCAGCCAATTGGCGATGTGCTGGCTGCTGATGCGCAGCGTGGCGCGGTCTTCCATCAGGCCCACGTTGTGGATGTCGGGCACCTTGGAGCAGCCCACACCCTGGTCGACCCAGCGCACCACATAGCCCAGGATGCCCTGCGCGTTGTTGTCCAATTCCTGCTGGCGCTCGGTGTCCGACCAGGTGATCTGTTTCGTTACCGGCACGGCCAGCAAGTCGTCCAACAGTGCTTCGGCTTGCGCGTCGCAATCGCCCGTTTCCAACGACCCTCTTTCCATCTGCCTTTGCAGCTTCGCCACATCCACCTGGTGGTAGTGCAGCGCGTGCAGCGTGGCCGCCGTGGGGCTGGGCACCCAGGCGGTGTTGGCGCCGGCCAGCGGGTGCACGATCTTTTGCCTGAGCATGTCGGCCATCAGGTCGGGCATGGCCCACATGCCCTTGCCGATTTGCGCCTTGCCGCGCAGGCCGCAGGCCAGGCCGATCAGCACGTTGCGTCGCTCGTAGGCGCTGATCCACTTGCTGGCCTTCATCTCGCCCTTGCGGATCATGGCGCCAGCGTGCATGGCGGTGTGCATCTCGTCGCCAGTGCGGTCGAGGAAGCCGGTGTTGATGAAGGCCACGCGCGGCGCCGCGGCGGCGATGCAGGCCTTGAGGTTGACGCTGGTGCGGCGCTCTTCGTCCATGATGCCGAGCTTCACAGTGTTGGCCGGCAGGCCGAGCAGCGCTTCAACGCGGCCGAAGAGTTCGCTGGCAAACGCCACCTCGGCCGGGCCGTGCATCTTGGGCTTGACGATGTACACCGAGCCGGCGCGCGAATTGCCGCGGCGCTTCAGGTCGTGCAGCGCGATGGCGGTGGTGACCACGGCGTCCAGGATGCCTTCGGGGATTTCTTGCGGCGCATGCGGGTCCCCCCACAGAATGGCCGGGTTGCCCATCAGGTGGCCGACATTGCGGATGAACATCAGCGAGCGCCCGTGCAGCTTGAAGTTAGCGCCCGTGGGCGACTTGTAGACCCGGTCGGGGTTGAGGCCACGAACAAAGCTGCTGCCGCCCTTGGTCACCGTTTCGGTGAGCGTGCCTTGCACGATGCCCAGCCAGTTGCCGTAGGCCTGTACCTTGTCGGCGGCATCGACCACGGCGACTGAATCTTCCAGGTCGAGGATGGTGGTCAGCGCGGCTTCGAGCACCAGGTCGCTCATGCCCGCCGCATCGGCCGCGCCGATGGCGGTGCTGCGGTCGATGCGGATGTCCAGGTGCAGGCCATGGTGCAGCAGCAGCACCGATGTCGGTGCACCCGCCCGGCCTTGATAGCCGGCGCACTGCTGCGGCTTGGCCAGGCCGACCTGGCGCCCGTCCTTGAGCGCTACGACAAGCTGGCCGCCTTTGATCTGGTAGCCGCATGAATCAACATGCGAGCCGGCCTGCAGCGGCGCGCAACGGTCGAGCACATGGCGCGCGTACTCGATCACCTTGGCGCCGCGCACCGGGTTGTAGCTGCCGGCCTTGGTGGCGCCGTCGCTTTCGGGCAGCACGTCGGTGCCGTACAGCGCGTCATACAGCGAGCCCCAGCGCGCATTGGCGGCGTTGAGCGCATAGCGCGCATTGGTGATGGGCACCACCAACTGCGGGCCGGCCTGAACGGCGATTTCCTGGTCGATGTGCCGGCTGCCGGCCTTCACCGCAGCGGGCACGGGCACCAGGTAGCCGATCTTGCGCAGAAACGAGCGGTAGGCCGCGCGCTGCGTCACCGGCCCGGGGTGGGCACGGTGCCAGTGGTCGAGTTCGGCTTGCAGGCGCTCGCGCTCGGCCAGCAGTTGCGCGTTCTTCGGTGCCAGCTCGGCCACGATGGCATTGAAGCCGCGCCAGAAGGCGGCGGGCTTGATACCGGTGCCGGGCAGCACGCGCTCGTCGATGAAACGTTGCAGTTCGGTGGCGACTTGAAGTTGGTGCAGGGTGGTGCGTTCGGTCATGGTGCGGAATGGTCGGAGGGGTCGGAGGGATCAGAAGAAGTCGAGCACATCGCGCAGACTGCTGCCGGTGTGCGTGGGGGCGGTGCCCAGCGGGTCGAGCGGCAAGCCGGCGCGGTTGACCCACAAGGTGGTGTAGCCAAACCAGGTGGCACCAATGGCGTCCCAGCTGTTGCTGCTGACGAACAGAATCTCGTGCGCCGGCACGCCCAGGGCTTGCGGCCCCAGCGCATACACCGCCGGCTCGGGCTTGTACTTTTGCAATTCGTGCACGCTCAGCACATGGCCCAGCAGGCCGCTGAAGCCGGCGCTGGCCACCGCCGCGCTCAGCATGTCGGGGTCGCCATTGCTCAGCACGCCGGTGGGCACGCCGCGCTGCGCCAGCGCTTCCAGTACGCCGCGGTTTTCGGCAAAAGGCGCGAGCTGCTGGTACTGCGCCATCAGGCGCGCTTCGGCGCCGTCGTCCAGGCGCAGGCCCAGGCGCTCGGCCGCAAAACGCAGGCCGTGGCGGGTCAGCGCCGAGAACGGCTGGTAGCGCCCGGCCATCGACACCAGCCGGGTGTATTCGATTTGCTTGTCGCGCCACAGCAGGCTCAAAGCCTGGCCGTGGCCGGGAAAGAGTTCTTCGGCCAGGGCCGCCACGCTGTAGACATCGAACAGCGTGCCGTAGGCGTCGAACAGCACGGCGCGAATGGGGGATGTGGTGTGGCTCATGCTGCGAATTTATTCGATACCGCGAAGGCGATTGAGCCGCATTGAGCTTTTGTATTGATGCGTTTCATGCACAGGCCAGGATATTTCCGCCACGCGACGCAGTGAAATTCAGCAGATGATGGTTGATCACTGACGTCGGCAAGCGTAATCTTTCGTCATGCCCAAATTGAAGCAGATCGAGTCGTTCGTCGCCGTGGCCACCCGAGGCAGCCTGACCGCAGCGGCGCTGGCTGACGGCGTGGCCCCGGCCGTGGTGGGCCGGCGCATTGATGCACTGGAAGAACGCCTGGGCGTGAAGCTCTTTGTACGCACCACGCGGCGCATCACTTTGACCCACGAAGGCACAGCGTTTCTTGAAGATTGCCAGCGCTTGCTTGCAGATTTGTCCAATGCTGAAGCCAATGTCACGGCTGGTGGGCTGAAGGCCAGCGGGCATGTTCGGATCACCGCACCGGCCGGCTTCGGGCGCCGCCATGTCGCCCCGCTGGTGCCGGGCTTTCTGGCCCAGCACCCGCAGGTGAGCCTGTCGCTGAGCTTGAGCGACCGCATGGTGGACATCGTCAACGACGGCATCGATTGCGCCGTGCGCGTGGGCGACCTGCCCGACAGCCGCCTGGTCAGCCTGCGCCTGGCCGACAACCGCCGCTTGTGCGTGGCCGCGCCGGCCTACCTGGCGCGCGCCGGCACGCCGGGCCACCCCAGCGAACTGGTGCGGCATGAATGCCTGCTGCTTTCATCTGACGCCGGCCAGAGCCGCGGCTGGGCCTTCCGGGTCGAAGGTGAAGTGACCCATCTGCGCCCGGGCGGGCGGCTGGACTGCAGCGACGGCGAGGTCTTGCACGACTGGGCCGTGCAGGGCCTGGGCCTAGCCTGGCGCAGCACCTGGGAGGTGGAAGACGACATCGCCGCGGGCCGCCTGGTGGCGGTGCTGGAAGATTTTGCCGCGCCGCCGAATGGCATCTACGCGGTGTTTGCGCAGCGCAAGCATCTGCCCCTGCGCGTGCGCCTGTGGATTGATTTCCTCAAGCTCACCTATGGCGAAGCCGGCTATTGGCAACGCCCAGAGCCAAGCAGCCCCGGCGCATGAAAAAAGCCCGGCCGATGCCGGGCTTTTGTCGTGCAGGGTTGATTGTCCAAGACACGCCCGTCAGCCGCTTCACTTGCTCAAGCATTCCTTCATGAAGGTCTTGCGCGTGTCGCCCGTCTTGCCCTTGGCGTCGGCATTGCAGGTCTTCATCTTGTCTTGCTGGGTTCCCTTCTTGGCCGACAGGCAGGTTTTCATGAATGCCTTGCGCTCGTCGCCTTTTTTCTCGCCGGCGTCTTGGTTGCACTCGCCCATCTTGCTTTGCTGCTTGCTGGGCTCGGCCGCCATGGCGCTGCCGGCGATGAGGCTCAAGCTGATGAATGCGGCTGAAATGAGG
>JAYUPO010000466.1:0-7312 GCA_043760085.1 Burkholderiales bacterium | reverse complement strand
GCGGCTTTTATCGCGAATACACCGTGCCCACGCCGGGTGAGCGCAGCCGCGGGGCGCGGCGCATCGTTTGCGGCGGCAAGGTGGCCACGCAGCCCGATGCTTGTTACTACACCGCCGACCACTATGCGAGCTTCAGCCGCATCGTGCCGTAGGCAGATTGAGCCGATTCGTTTTTTTATTGGAAGGAGGAACGCGACCATGCAATTGCAGACTGTCCGTCCCAACATCGTTCAGGCAATCCGGGCGTACCGGGTTGAAGACCTGATGGGGGCCGCGCAAAGTCATCACCAGCACTTCTTGTATGCCAACCTGGGCCAGGCCCAGACCAAACAAGACGTGCTCGACGGCATTGCCCAAGCCTTTTTGTTTCCGGCCCACTTCGGCAAGAACCTCGACGCCCTGTACGACTGCATGACCGATGCCGTGCACAAGGCCGGGCCGCAAAGCGGCTTCGTCGTGGTGCTCGAGCAGTTGCCCGACAACCCGCGCTTCGACCGCGAGGCGCGCGAGCAGTTGCTCGACGTCTTCCGCGACGCGGCAGACTTCTGGGCGGAACGACGAATACCATTCAGGTGTTTCTATTCTTTTCAGTAGCCCGTTCCCTTGAAATCGGGTCGTGGGAACGGGCTGAGATGACCCAGGCAGTGGTGGAAAAGCCGGCGCCAAAAGTGGCCGTACCGAAGAACGGAGCCAATCCGAACTTCGGCATGAACATGCCGCTGATGAGCAGTGCGTTTGACACCGCCATGTGGCTGAATGCGGCCTGAAACGGCGCGGCATTTCAGTCATGAAAAACGGCCCTTCGGGGCCGTTTTTATTGGGTGATCAAGGCGTGGCGTCAAGCGCGCGCGCAAGGGCCAGGTATTCAGCCACCGGCACTTCTTCGGCGCGGCGCTGCAAGTCGAACGAGGCGCTGAACTGGCGCGCTTCGAGCCAGCGCCCCAGGCTGTGGCGCAGCAGCTTGCGCCGCTGCGAAAAGGCCACCGTGACCAGTTCACCCAGCAAAGCCGGGGCCAGCGCATCGGCCAGCGGCACCATGCGCACCACGGCCGAGTGCACGCGCGGCGGTGGCTCAAAGGCCTGCGGTGCAACGTCGAGCACCGCTTCCATGGCGTAGCGCCACTGCAGCATCACGGTCAGGCGCCCGTAGTCCTTGTTGCCGGGGGTGGCCACCATGCGCATCACCACTTCGCGTTGCAGCATGAAGTGCTGGTCGGCAACGTGGGCCGCACTGCCCAGCAGATGAAACAGGATCGGCGTGGAGATGTTGTAGGGCAGGTTGCCCACCACCCGCAGTGGCTGGCCCAGGCGGCTGGCCAGCGCGGTGAAGTCGACCTTCAACACGTCGGCTTCGATCACATCGAGCCGTGGGTTTTGGCGCAAGCGCGCCGCCAGGTCGCGGTCGAGTTCGATCACCGTCAAGGTCTGACCTTGTCGCTCCAGCAGGCCCTGGGTCAGCGCACCCAGGCCGGGGCCGATTTCCACCAGCGCCTGGCCGGGGCGCGGCGCGATGGCGCGAACGATGTCGTGGATGACACCCTGGTCGACCAGGAAATGCTGCCCGAAGCGCTTGCGGGCGATGTGGGCCACGTTGGCGGCGGCGTTGGCTGCGCAGCCTATTGCGGCGGCTCGCGCAGCTCGATGTAGGCGCGCGCGCGCAGCTCGCGCGTCCATTCGAGGTAGGCGGGTTCGAACTTCTGCTCGCGCAAGATGCTGCGGGCCTGTTCACGCACCTGTTTGGCTTCGAGCTTGGTCTCGCGCCGCTCCGTCACCTGAATCAAGTGCACGCCGAAGCGCGACACCACCGGCTCAGACAAGCCGCCCGTGGGCAAGCGATTCAAGGCCTCTTCGAATTCAGGCACGTATTGCCCCGGGCTGGCCCAACCCAGGTCGCCACCCAGGGTGGCCGAGCCGTCTTCGGAATGCTGGCGCGCCAGCTCTTCGAAGCTCCTGCGCTTGGACTCGATCTGCGCCCTGTATTCATTCAAGCGCCGCGCCGCCACGTCGGCGCTGAGCTGGGGCGACACGCGCAGCAACAGGTGTCGGGCCCGGGTTTGCGTGATGCGGGTGGCGTCGGCCTGGCGGCGCTCGATCAGCTTGAGCACGTGAAAACCGGCGCCGGTGCGCAGCAGGCTGGTGGCGACCTCGCCGTCCTTCAGCGTTTGCACTGCGGCCACAAAGGCGTCGGGCAGGCGCTCGGCCGGCCGCAGGCCGATCACGCCGCCGGCTTCGCGGTTGCCGTCTTGCGACAGCTCGCGCGCCACGGCCTCGAAACTCTCGCCCGCGCGCAGCCGGGCCAAGGCCTGCTCGGCGCGCGCCCGGCGCTGTTGCACCACATCGGCCGCAGCGCCTTCGGGCACGGTGACCAGGATCTGCGCGATGTTCAGCTCGGCCTGGCGCCCACTGGCGGCGCCCTGTGCGGCCAGATAGCGGTCGATATCTTCGTCGCTGACCCGGATACGCAGGCCCACCTCGCGTTCGCGCACGCGCTCCACCATCATCAGGTCGCGCAAGTTGGTGCGAAAACGCGGCAAATCGAGCCCTTCGTCCTTCAGCCGCTCGCGCAACTGGGCCACCGTCAACTGGTTCTGCGCCGCCGCGCCCTGCACCGCGCGGTCAACTTCGGGTTCTTCGATGCGCACGCCGCTGTCGCGGGCATACGTGGTGAGCACGCGCTCGTCGATCAGCGTGTCGAGCACCTGTTTGCGCAGCTCGGCCTCGGCCGGCAAGCGCGGGCCACCGCGGGTGGCCTGCTCACGCAGCCGGGCCATGCGCAGGGCCACTTCGCCGGCGGTGACGAGCTCGGTGTTGACCACCGCCACGATGTAGTCGCCGCTGCGCACGCCCTGGGCCAACGCAGCGGCCGCAGTGCCCAACAACACGCAGGCGGTGAACGCGCGCGCAAGGAATCGAAAAGCTTCAGTCATAGATGTGGGCAGGCGCGGCGTCGGAACGGTCATCGCGCAGCAGTCGGTAGCCGGGGATATTGTCCTTCAAGACCTTCAGCGGGTTCGAGCCCAGGCGCGACAGGCCCACCAGCTCAAGCTGCAACAGCAGCCGCGTGGTGGCTTCGCTGCGGCCGGTGGACGTGCGCTCGGCCACCACGCGCGCGATCCAGCAGCCCGAGTCGTATTCGACGCCGGCCACGGAGTCGGTGATGCGGCTGTCGCGCAGGCTGTAGTTCAGCCGGCCCACGGCGTACAACGTGCCGCTGCAGCCCTTGGCGCCGGCCGGGTTGCCGCGGTACACGGGCCATTGCCAGCCCAGGTCGATCTGCTCGCTCAGGCCACGCGCCAGGCGATAACTGGCGTTGAAGGTCTGGAACGGCGCAGGCGTGTAGCGCGCGCCCACGATGGCGCGCACCGGGCGTTCCAGGTCGGGGCTGTATTGCATCGCCACATCGAGCGCCAGGTGCGGCAGCACGTTGCTCGAACCCAGCAACAGCAGATCAGACCACTTGCGCGCAAAGGTGTCGCCCTCGGGCGTGATGCGCTGCTCGCGCAGCAGGTAGCGTTGCACGGCCGACAGTCGCAGCGCCTCGGCACCGGTGGTGGCGTCGAGCAGCCGGGTGCTCACGCCGGCGGTGATCTGGTGCGCGTCGGACACCCGGTCCACGCCCGAAAAACTGTTCTCGGAATAGATTGACGAGAGGTTGAAGTCCTTGCCCGCGGCGTCGAAATTGGGCAGGCCGTTTTGTGCCCGGTAGGGCGTGTTCACGTAGAGCAGTCGCGGCTCTAACGTTTGACGGAAGTCACGGCCCTGCCAGCGCGTCTGGCGCTCCAGTTCCAGCCCGGTGTCGATGCTCAAAGTGGGAATTAGCCGCGTGGCGTGGCGCCGCCCATCAGCCATGGCCAGGTCGGTGGCATAGCTGGCGGCGTTGATTTGCAGGCGCGGCACCAGCCAGGCGCCGCCGTCACGCCAGGGCCGTGACAGCGCGGCCAGGCCATGCCAGCGCCAGCCCGCGGGCCGCGGCGTGGCGCCACCCAGCACGGGTGCATCGTCGCTCAGCGTGAAACGGTTGATTTCAGTCTGCGCCGTCCATTCAAAGCCGTTGTCCAGCCGCCGCGCGGCACGCAGGCCGAGTTGCGGGCTGCGCTGGTAGGGCGCGATCACCGGGTTGGCCAGGTTTTGCAGCACCTGCCAGTAGTGCAGTTGCGCGTAGACGTTGAGGTCCAGCGCGCCACGGCCCAGGTCGCGCTGCACCTCAAAGCGGCTGGGCAGCAGGCGCGGCGTGATGGCTTCGTGGGCGCGCGGGAAGTCCTTCCACCAGTCGTCATCCGACACACGCTCCACGCTGGCGCCCAGGCGCGTGCGCGGCAGCAGGCTGCTGTCGTGCGTCCACAGCGTGGCCCAGCGCGAGCGGCCGGCGGCGCGGTCGTGGGGCAGGGCGTCCAGCATCACGCTGCCGGCATAGGCTGGCTCCAGGTAGCGGTACTCGCCCATCAAACCGGCGCCGCGCCGGGTGGCCATCTTCGGCGTGAGGGTGGCGTCGCGGTTGGGGGCGATGTTCCAGTAATAGGGCACCGCCACGTCCAGGCCGCTGCGGCTGTCCAGGTTAACGTTAGGCGGCAGCCAACCCGATTTGCGCTCGTTGTTGATCGGGAAGCTCATGGTCGGGAGGGCCAGGATCGGCACGCCAAGAAAGCGCAGCACCGCGCCCTGCGCAATGCCCTCGTTGGCCGGGATGTTCATCGTGACCTTGTCGGCGCTGAGCAACCAGTCGGGTGTGCCGGTGCCGTCGCGTGCGCAACTCGTGTACGTGGCCTGGTGCGCCACCGAACGGCCGGCATCGATGAAGTCGATGCGCGCGGCATGCCCACCGGCGCCGGTGCGCGCAAATTCATAGTCGGGTTGCAGGAAGAAGCCTTCGAAGCGGCCCAAGGTGATTTGCAACTCCGGCCCGCTGTAGACCGAGCCGTCGCGGCTGATGCGCACGTGGCCGCGCGCCGTGGCCCGGTCTTGCACCTGGTCGTAGTTCAGCGTGTCGGCGCGCAACACCGTGCCGGCGCGGCGCAGTTCGACATCACCCTGCGCCAGCAGATCGCGGTCCGGCTGGGCACGCAGCTCACCGGCCTGCACCACCACGGGTGCACGCGCGGCGGCCGGGCCGCGCGGTGGCGGCGTCAGCGTTGGGCTCAGGCGCAAGCGTGGCAGGGGCTCCATCGCTTTCTCTTGCGCAGGCGTTTGGGCGGGCTCCTGCCTTGGCGGCGGCGCCGGCACCTGCGCCTGAGCAGCCTGGCCCAGACAGCCGCAGGCGGCCACAGCCAAGGCGGCGCGGCGGGCGGGCAATCCAGGTGGGCGCGAAGGCCGGTGTTGCTGCGAAGTGGGCAAGGGGGGCAAAGGCGGAAGGTGCGCGCAACGCGCGGGTGGTTCAGTGCGCGTTGCGACCGGCGCAATTTGTAAAATCGATTATCCAACGACCGACTCGCCGGCCCCGCTCGCCGAGCCCGCACATGCACCACACCGTTCCCTGGCCCGACGCCCAGCGCCGCGATGCCTTCACCAACTGGCTGGCGCAGATCGGCCCCCAACACGGCCTGCGCGCCGACACCCTGACCCTGGCCTCGGCCGACGCCAGCTTTCGCCGTTACCTGCGCGTGCAAGGTGCGCCCGGTAGCAGCTTCATCATCATGGACGCGCCGCCGCCGCAAGAAGACGTGCGCCCGTTCGTTGAAATGGCGCGGCGCATCAACAGTGCCGGCCTGCATGCGCCCACGGTGCATGCCTGCGACGCCAAACACGGCTTCTTGCTGCTCAGCGACCTGGGCAACGAGCTTTACCTCAAGCGGCTGCAACACGCCAGCACGGCACAAGCCGACGCGCTGATGCGCCAGGCCGTGAGTGCCCTGGTGCAGTTCCAGGCGCGCGTGCCCAGCGCCGGCCTGCCGCCGTACGACGCCGCGCTGCTGCAACGCGAGCTGGACTTGTTTGCGCAGTGGTGCGTGCAGCGTGAATTCAACATCACCTGGAGCGACAAGCAGCAGCAAACCTGGCAAGGCCTGTGCACCTTGCTCGTCAGCAGCGCCCTGGCCCAGCCGGTGGTGGCGGTGCACCGCGACTGGATGCCGCGCAACCTGATGGTGTGCGAACCCAACCCGGGCATCCTTGATTTTCAGGACGCCGTGGCCGGCCCCCTAACGTATGACATGGCCAGCCTGTTGCGCGACGCCTTCATCTCGTGGGACGAAGAGCGCGAACTCGACTGGGCCGTGCGTTATTGGGAAGCCGCCAAGAAGGACGGTGTGCCGCTGGGCGACGCCATGGCGCAAGACGTCGGCGAGTTCTGGCGCGCGCTTGAATGGATGGGCCTGCAGCGCCACTTGAAGGTGTTGGGCATCTTCTGCCGCCTGAAACACCGCGACGGCAAGCCCGGCTATGCGCAAGACCTGCCGCGCTTCTTCACCTACGCCACCAAGGTGGCGCTGCGCTACCGCCCGCTCAAGCCCTTGCTGGCGCTGTTGGAGCCGATGTCGGGCCAAGTCTTAACGAATGGATTCACCTTTTGATGGTGGCCTTCACGGGCACGCCGCCATCACCTGCGCCACTGCCGCGGTGAGCCGCTTGCCATAAGGCACGTGCAGGAATTCATTTGGCCCGTGCGCATTGCTCTTGGGCCCCAGCACGCCGCAGACCATCATCTGCGCCTTGGGGAAGCCGCGCTGCAACATGCTCATCAGCGGGATCGTGCCGCCCTGGCCGATGTAGCCCACCGGCGCGTCGAACTGCGCTTGCGATGAAGCGTTCAACGCCTGTTCCAGCCACGGCGCCAGCTCGGGCGCATTCCAGCCGGTGGCGCCCAGCGCGCCGGCGCGGCCGTCGGGGTGGAAAGTCACCTTGGCGTTGTACGGCGCATTGTCTTCAAGCAGGTTTTTCAATTTTTGCGCGGCCTCGTGCCCATCCACCAACGGCGGCAAACGCAGGCTCAACTTGAACGCCGTATAGGGCCGCAGCACGTTGCCGGCACTGGCCAAATCAGGAAAACCTTCCACACCTGTCACGCTCAAGGTGGGCCGCCAGGTGCGGTTGATGAGGGCCTGCACCGGGTCGGTGGTGGTGGGCAGCACCGGGCCGCCGTCGGCGCCGCAGGCCCAGGGGAAGCGCTTGTGAACCTCGTCTTTCAGGATCGCTGCCGTGGCCTGCGCCTGGGCCAGCCGCGCCGCCGGCAATTCGCAGTGAAAGCTTTGCGGCAGCAAGTGCCCGGTGGCGCTGTCTTCCAGCCGGTCAAGCAGGTGGCGCAGGATGCGAAAGCTCGACGGCACGAGCCCGCTGGCATCACCGGAATGGATGCCTTCGCTCAGCACTTCCACCTTCA
>JAYUPO010000465.1:0-2873 GCA_043760085.1 Burkholderiales bacterium | reverse complement strand
CCGATGCCACTCCGGGCCCGGATCCGTTCCGTTCAATTGCAGGAGAGTCCCATGTCAGTTTCGATCCGCCCGTTCCCGGCCATCCAGCGTTCCTTGGCCGCGATGGCTACCGGCCTGGCCGCCGCCCTGCTGCTGGCCGCTTGCGGTGGCGGGGGTGATGCCCCCGCCAGCGCCGCCGCGCCCACCGAACAGCCCGCCGCCTACAACGCCGGGCCGATTTCCGGTCTCGGCTCGATCATCGTCAACGGCGTGCGCTTTGATGACAGCAGTGCGGCCGTCAGCGATGAAGACAGTGTCAGCCGCTCGCGCAGCGAACTGCGGCTGGGCATGATGGTTGAAGTCGACAGCGCCCGCGTCGACCGCAGCAACGCCAGCGGCCGCGCCAGCCACATCCGCATGGGCAGCTCGGTGGTCGGGCCGGTGCAGGCCGTGAACGCCGCGGCGGGCACGCTCACCGTGCTGGGCCAGGCGGTGGCCGTCAGCGCGACCACGGTGTTTGGCGATGGCCTGTCGGGCGGCCTGGCCACGCTGGCCGTGGGCACGGTGCTCGATGTGCATGGCCTGTGGGACGCCAGCGCCACGGTTGTGCAAGCCACGCGCCTGGAGGTCAAGACCGGTCTGCCGGCCTACCGCCTGCGCGGCAGCATCGCCAACCTCGACGCCACGGCCAAGACCTTCAGCCTGGGCACCGCGGTGATCAACTACGCCACGGCCGGCATGCCGGCCGGCCTGCCCGCCCTGGCCAATGGCCAGCGCGTGCGTTTGCTGCTGCAAACCGCGCCGGTGGCCGGGCAATGGGTCGCCACGGCCTTGCGCACCGCCGCGCCAAAGCTCGATGACCGCGCCGAGGCCCATCTGCGCGGCAGCGTCACCGCCTTCACCAGCAGCACCCTGTTCAGCGTCAACGACACGCCGGTCAACGCCAGCGGCGCCAGCTTCCCCGACGGCACGGCCGGCCTGGTGCTGGGTGCGCGCGTCGAAGTGGAAGGCGCCTTGAGCAACGGCGTGCTGGTGGCCAGCAAGGTGGAACTCGATGACCGCCATGCCGGCGAGCGCCACCGCATCGAATTGCACGGCGCCATCACCAGCGCCGACGCGCTGAACAAGACCTTCGTGCTGCGCGGCATCACTGTCAGCCACGCCGGCTCGGTGGCCTTCGAGCGCGGCACGGCGGCCGGCCTGGTGGTCGGCGCACAGGTCGAAGTCAAGGGCGTTCCGGGTGCCGGCAGCAGCACGCTGGTGGCCACGCGCATCAAGTTCGAATGACGCCAGCGGCTTGATCGCCCAGCCCGGCCGGCCCGTCATGGCGTCGGCCGGGCTGGGTCGTTCTACGATCATCGCGTCACGCACGCCTGTCACGCACACCTGTCACACACACCAGTCACACACACCAGTCACGCACACTGTCACGTCCCCCTGCCATGCCCACCCCCGCCGCCCCCAACGCACCGAGCGAGGCGCAAGCCCTGCGCACGGCGCTGGAGCAGGTGTTGATGCCGCTGGCGCGCCTGGCGGTGGCCAAGGGCATGCCTTGTGCGCAGGTGGAAGATGTGCTGCAGTTGGCCTTCGTGCAGGCCGCGCGCGAGGTGCACACCGACGCGCTGCCGCACCGCATGGTCAGCCGCATCAGCACCGCCACCGGGTTGAACCGGCGCACAGTGACTCGTTTGGTTAACCAACCAGACGGCCCGGCCAAGCCGCGGCGTTCGCCCGCGGCCGAGGTGTTTGCGCACTGGCTTACCGATTCGTTGTACCTGCAAAAACGCGGCAAGCCGCGCGTGCTGCCGCGCCAGGGGCTGGCACCCAGTTTCGAAACCCTGGCCCAGGGCGTGACGCGCGACGTGCACCCGCGCAGCCTGCTCGACGAACTGCTGCGCCTGGGCCTGGCCCGGCTCGACGCCAGCAAGGACACCGTGGCCCTGGTGCCCGACGCCTTTGCGCCCAAGGGCGACGCGCTGCGCCTGCTGGCCTTCCTGGGCGACAACGTGGGCGACCACCTCGCCGCCGCCGTGGCCAATGTGCGCACGGGCGGCGGCCTGCATGTGGAACGCGCCATCTTTGCCGATGGCCTGAGTGCGGCTTCGGCCGAAGACATCCGCGCCACCGTGCGCGCCCATTGGCAGAAATTGGTTGAAGCACTGGTGCCGGTGCTTGAAGCCCGCATCGAGGCCGACGCCCAAGCCGCCGCGCCGGCCACGCAGCGCCTGCGCATCGGCATGTTCAGCTATGACGAACCGGCAACGCCCGGCTCGGTTGTTCCCCATGAGGCCCAGACATGATTCGCATGAACACTTGCAACTCCGCCTTGCGCCAACGCCTGCGCGCCACCCTGGCCAGCCTGGCCACGATCGGCTTGCTGGCCGCCTGTGGCGGCGGTGGTGGCGTGGGCATCGGCGGCACCGGCAGCGTGCCCGACACCTTCAGCAGCGGCCCGATCTCGGGCTTTGGCTCGGTGGTGGTGCGCGGCGTGCACTTCGATGACTCCGCCGCGCGCGTGGAAGACGCCGACGGCGGCCTGCGCGCAGCGGGCGACCTGCGTCTGGGCATGGTGGTCGATGTCGACAGCAGCGCCATCGTGGCCGGTGCCACCCTCAACACCGCCACCGCCAGCCTGATCCGTTTCGGCAGCCTGCTGATCGGGCCTTTGAGCGCCATCGACAGCGGTAACGGTAGCGGTAATGGCCGCCTCACCGTGCTGGGCACCTACGACGCCCTCAACAGCGCCTTGTTCAGTCGCGTCCCGTTTCTCAACTCGCGGATTCCCCGGCTTGTCCTCACGCAGGCGCTGAAGCGGGCGCCATTCAACGTGCGTCCGCTCCTGGCCGTGCCCAAGACGCAAAACCCGAAGGGCCTGGCCTTGTTCCTCAGCTCGT
>JAYUPO010000464.1:0-2878 GCA_043760085.1 Burkholderiales bacterium | reverse complement strand
TCACCGTGGCCCAGGTCGCGGTTTCACGCTTGATCTGCGCCGCAAAGTCGTCGGGCTTGCTGGCCAGCACGGTCAACCCCTGGTTGCGCAGTTTGGCCGTGATGGCGGGTTGATTCAGCACGCCTGCCATGGCGGCCTGAACGCGCGCCACCAGCGCATCGGGTGTTGATGCCGGCAGCATCACGCCGTACCACGAAGGCACGTCGATGCCCTTCACGCCGGCCTCGGCCAAGGTGGGCACGTCGGGCAGGCTGGGCGCGCGCTGCGCCGTGGTGATGGCCAAGGCGCGCAACTGGCCGGCCTGGATGGCGGGCAGCAAGGTGGGCACGGCGCCAAACATGATTTGGATCTGGCCGCCCACGATGTCTTGCAGCGCCTGCGTGGTGCCTTTGTAGGGCACATGGGTCATGTCGATCTTGGCCTCGCGCTTGAGCAGTTCGCCAATCAAATGCAGGCTGGAGCCATTGCCTGGCGAGCCATAGTTCAGCTTGCCCGGTTGCGCGCGCGCCAGCGCCAGCAGCTCGGCCAGGTTTTTGGCCGGCACACCAGGGTGCACCACCATCACGTTGGGGGCATAGGCCAGCAGGCTCACGGCCTTGAAGTCACGCTCCCACTTGAAGGGCGATTGCGGCAGCAGCGTGGCGTTGATGGTGATGTTGCCCTGCGGCACGAACAGCACGCTGGCGCCATCGCCCGCCGCGCGCGCCACTTTCTCGATGCCGATGTTGCCGGCCGCACCGGGCAGGTTTTCCACCGTCACGCTGTGCCCGGTGGCCGCGGCCAGGGGCTCGGCCACGCTGCGGGTGAGCACATCCAGCACGCCACCGGCCGGGAAGGGCACGACGAAACGGGTGGCGCGGTCGGGCCAGGTCTGGGCCGGGCTGGCCAGGGGCCAGACGGCCGCCGCCAGGCAGGCCAACATGAGCAGTGATTTCATACGTTAGTTCGCTGTGATGGTCGTTGTGGGCGGCGCCGCAGTCTGGGCCTGCAGGGCGGCCAGAATTTTCACCGGCGTGATCGGCAAGGAGGTGATGCGCACGCCCACCGCATCGAACACCGCGTTGGCCAACGCGCTGGCCATGGGCAGGATGGTGGCTTCGCCCGCGCCCTTGGCGCCGAAGGGGCCGGGGCCGTGGCCTTGCTCTTGGGTAATCGTCACAAAGCTGCGCGGCAGGTCGCTGGCCAGCGGCACGCGATAGGTGCCGGGCGTGCCATTGAGCAACTGGCCCTGCGCGTCATAAACCATGCCTTCGAACAAGGCCTGGCCCAGGCCCATCAGCGCGGCGCCGTTTTCCTGGCCGGTGCACACCAGCGGGTTGAGCGAGCGCCCTGTGTCACCGCTGGCCACGAGCTTGATCACGCTCAAAGCGCCGGTTTCGGTATCCACCTCCACCTCGATGGCACCCCAGCCGATTTCCCAGAACACGCATTGCGCTTCAAGCGGGGCGCGGTGGTCGAGATCGGGTTTGTAGAAGCCGTCGGCGCTGAACTCGAAGCCAGTGCCGCCGAACTGGCGCATCACCAGCGGGCCCAAGGGGTGGCGCTGGTTGCCTTGGACGATGAAGCCATCTTGCAGTTTCAGATCAGCCACATTCGCATGCAGTGGTGTCGCCGCGAATTTCAACACCTGCTGCCTCAAGCCTTGCGCCGCGAACTGCACCGCGCGGCCCATCACCGCCACGCCTGAACTCGCGTTCGTACCCTGATCGAACGGCGTCACATCGGTGTGAATGGGGGCCAAGCGGATGCGCTCAATTCGCGTACCCAGCTCCTCGGCCACCACCTGCGCCAGTGCGGTGTGCAGGCCCTGGCCCATTTCCACGCCGCCGCATTGCAAGATCACGTCGCCCTGCGTGGTCATCTTCACCCGCGCCTGCGCCGGCTTGTTCACGCCGCCACCATCCTTGAAGCCGATGGCCAGGCCCATGCCGCGCCGCTTCACGCCCGTTTGTGCGCGCTCGCGGCCGTGGTAGCCGATCTCGCGGCACACCAGGTCGAGCCCTTCGCGCATGTCGCTGTCGATGCCGCTTTCGCCGGGCATGAAGGGCTCATGCAGGTTCAGCAAATTCTTCATGCGCAGCGCATAGGGGCTCAAGCCCAGGCGCTGGGCAATCATGTCGATTTGCGACTCGCTGGCCCAGGTGGCCTGCGTGCCGCCAAAGCCGCGGAACGGCCCGGCCGGTGCGGTGTTGGTCATGACGCAGGCGCAGCGGGTGTCGATGTGCGCCCAGCGATACGGGCCGGGGATGCGGTAGCCGCACTTCTCGGCCACCAGGGGGCTGGCATCGGCATACGCGCCGGCGTCGAGCTCGATGCGGCTTTCGCGCGCCACCAGGGTGCCGTCGTTCATCACGCCGGTCTTCAGGCGCAGCACGGCGGCATGCTGGGTGTTGGTGAGGAAGCTTTCCTCCATCGTTAACGCCAGGCGCACCGGCTTGCCGGCCAGCAGCGAGAGCATCACGGTCAAGGCTTCGGTCTTGACGTTGTTCTTGGCACCGAAACCGCCGCCCAGGTAGGGCACCTGCACGCTCACCGCGTTCTCGGGCAGTTTGAACATGCGCGCAATTTCGCGGCGCAGCGGGAAGGGGTTTTGGCAACTGGCCCAAAGCTGGATCTGCTGCGCCGTGGCCTGCGCGACGCTGACGAACGGCTCCAGGTGAACATGGGTCATGCGCGAGAAGTGGAACTCGTCCTCGTAGACACGGTCGCAGCGTGCGAACGCATCCGCATCGCCCATGGCGTAGCTGAATTCATAGCAGACGTTGCGGCGCGGGCGCAGTTGCGCGCTGGCGCCGGCGCCATAGGGCGGCACGATGCCCATCGGCGCTTGCTCGAACAATTCGGGTGCGCCATCGGCCAGGGCTGCATCGACGCTGGC
>JAYUPO010000463.1:0-7355 GCA_043760085.1 Burkholderiales bacterium | reverse complement strand
AAACAGGTCCAATTTGGCTCGAACGGCGGCGCGGGCGGCGGCGCGGCCGGCGCACGCGGCGGCACGTTGCCGGCGCCGACGATCGAGCCCATGCCCGTGCCGCGCGACCAGGCATCGCTGTAGGCGCGGGCGTGGCCCGAGCCGAAGGCGGAATGCCTGGGCGTCAGCCACTTCAGGCTTTCTTCAGGCAGCTCATCAAGGAAGCGGCTCTTCACGTTGTAGCGCGTCTGCCCGTGCAGCATGCGCGTCTGGCTGAAGCTCAAATACAAACGCTGGCGCGCACGGGTGATGGCCACATACATCAGCCGGCGCTCTTCTTCCAGCCCTTCCACGCTGGCCAGCGAGTTTTCATGCGGGAACAAGTGCTCTTCCACGCCGGTGATGAACACGGCGTCGAACTCCAGGCCCTTGGCGGCGTGCACCGTCATCAGTTGCACCGCGTCTTGCCCGGCCTGGGCCTGGTTGTCGCCGGCTTCCAGCGCCGCGTGGGTGAGAAAAGCCGCCAGCGGCGACATGATCTCGCCCGACTCCGGGTCGGGTGAAACGTTGTCGCGCTGCTCATCCACCGCGAGCGCGATGGCGTCCTTGCCAAAGCCTTCCTGGGTGACGAAGCCTTCTGCCGCGTTGACCAGTTCTTCCAGGTTTTCAACCCGATCAGTGCCATCGCGCTCAGCGCGGTAATGCACCAGCAGGCCCGATGCATCGAGCATGTGGGCGATGATCTCGCGCAGCGTCAGGCCCTGGGTCTTGGTTCTTAACGTATCAATCAAGCCAACAAAGGCTTGCAGGTTGGCGCCACCCTTGGCCGGCACGGCGTCCACGCTTTGCGCCAGGCTGCGGCCACTCGCGCGTGCCGCGTCTTGCAGCTTTTCAGTCGTGCCGGCGCCGATGCCGCGGGTGGGGAAGTTCACCACGCGCAGGAAGCTGGTGTCGTCATTCGGGTTCTCCAGCAGGCGCAGGTAAGCCAACGCATGCTTGATCTCAGCGCGCTCGAAAAAGCGCAGGCCGCCATACACGCGATAGGGCACGCCGGCATTGAACAACGCGCTTTCAATCACCCGCGACTGCGCATTGCTGCGGTACAGCACCGCCGTTTGCACCCGCGGCGTGCCCTGGCGGTGCAGGCTTTGGGCTTGCTCAAGCAGCCACTGCGCCTCGGCAAAGTCGCTCGGCGCTTCGAACACACGCAGCGGCTCGCCGGCGCCGGCATCGGTGCGCAGGTTCTTGCCCAGGCGCCGGGTGTTGTGGGCGATCAGCGCATTGGCGCTGTCGAGGATGTGGCCGAACGAGCGGTAGTTCTGTTCGAGCTTGATGACCTTGGCGACGCGAAACTCGCGCTCGAAGTCAGCCATGTTGCCGACCTTGGCGCCGCGGAAGGCGTAGATGCTTTGGTCGTCGTCGCCCACCGCGAACACGCCCTGGCCATCGCGCCCCGGTGGCGGCGAGAACATCTTCAACCACAGGTACTGCAACCGGTTGGTATCTTGAAACTCATCCACCAGCACATGGCGAAAGCGGTGCTGGTAATGCTCGCGCAGGGCATCGTTGTCGCGCAGTTGTTCGTAGGTGCGCAGCATCAGTTCGGCGAAGTCGACCACGCCTTCGCGCTGGCATTGGTCTTCATAGGCCTGGTACACCGCCACTTGCGTGCGCGTGTGCTCATCGCGCACCGGCACATCGCGCGGGCGCTGGCCTTCTTCCTTGGCGTGCGCAATGAAGTACGACACCTGCTTGGGCACAAAGCGCTCTTCATCGAGGTTCATGGCCTTGACGATGCGCTTCACGGCGCTCTGCGAATCTTGCGCATCCAGCACCTGAAAGCCTTGCGGCAGGCTGCACAGCTTCCAGTGCGTGCGCAAGAAGCGGTGGCACAGGCCGTGGAAGGTGCCGATCCACATGCCGCGCACGGCCACGGGCAGCATCAGGCCCAGGCGGTGCAGCATCTCTTTGGCGGCCTTGTTGGTGAAGGTCACGGCCAGCACGCCGCCCGGTGAAACCTGGCCGGTTTGCATCAGCCAGGCGATGCGCGTGGTGAGCACCCGGGTTTTGCCCGAGCCGGCGCCGGCCAGGATGAGGGCCGGCTGCGCCGGCAGCGTGACGGCGGCCAGTTGTTCGGGGTTGAGATTCTTCAGCAGCCCGGCTGCGCCTTCATGTGGGTTCATCCAGTGATTCTAGGAAGACCACCCACGTAGAATGATTCACCGGGCCCGAAATTTCGCGCCTGGTTTTTTTGCGCCTGCTCGCAGGCCACAAAGGGAGTGCGCCATGGAAATTTTTGACTACGACAACATCCTGCTGCTGCCGCGCAAGTGCCGGGTTGACAGCCGCAGCGAATGCGACGCTTCCATCGAATTCGGCCCGCGCCGCTTCAAGCTGCCGGTGGTGCCGGCGAACATGAAAACGGTGGTGGATGTGCCCATCACCGAATGGCTCGCCGCCAACGACTACTTTTACGTGATGCACCGTTTCGACATCGACAACCTGGCCTATGCACGCAGCATGCGCGCCAAGGGCCTGTATGTGTCGCTCAGCGTGGGCGTCAAGCCGGCCGACATGGCCAACGTCGACCAGCTTGCCGCTGAAGGCATCGGCGCCGACTACATCACCATCGACATCGCCCACGGCCATGCCGAGCCGGTGCGCCGCATGATCGACCACATCAAACAAAAGTTGCCACAGGCCTTTGTGATCGCCGGCAACGTGGCCACGCCCGAAGCGGTGATCGACCTGGAAACCTGGGGTGCTGACGCCACCAAGGTCGGCGTGGGCCCGGGCAAGGTCTGCATCACCAAGCTGAAAACCGGCTTTGGCACCGGCGGCTGGCAACTGAGCGCGCTGAAGTGGTGTGCCCGCGTGGCCACCAAGCCCATCGTGGCCGACGGCGGCATTCGCGACCATGGCGACATTGCCAAGAGCGTGCGCTTTGGCGCCAGCATGGTGATGATCGGCTCGCTCTTCGCCGGCCCCGAAGAAAGCCCGGGCAAGACAGTTGAGGTGGATGGCAAGCTGTTCAAGGAGTACTACGGCTCGGCCAGCGATTTCAACAAGGGCGAGTACAAACATGTTGAGGGCAAGCGCATCCTCGAACCCATCAAAGGCAAGTTGTCTGATACGTTAAGGGAGATGCGCGAAGACGTGCAAAGCAGCATCTCGTATTCCGGCGGCACCCGGCTGGCTGACATCCGCAAGGTGAACTACGTGATCCTGGGCGGCGACAACGCGGGGGAACACCTGCTGATGTAGCGCCGGGCGGTTTGCACACGCTGGCACACGCTTGCACACGCCTGCACCCGCTTCAACGGGGCAAGGTGATGCACACGCTGGTGGCGCCCGGCGCGCTGCGCAGTTCAAGCTGCGCGCCGATGGCCTCGCAGCGCTGGCGCATGGCGGCCAGGCCGCGGCGCGCGGGGCTGGCCACATCGAACCCGCGGCCATCGTCGCTGATGCGCAGCTCGATGCCCGCCGCGCCCTCTTCCAGCGCCAGGCCCACGCAGCGCGCCTGGGCATGCTGCATCACGTTCGACAAAGCCTCGTACACCACGTACTGCAGCTGGCGCAAGGCATCAGCATCCAGCCGCAGCAGCGGCGCCACGGGCTGCACCTGCCATTGCAGTTCCAGGTCAGCCGCGGCCAGGCGCGGGCCCAGGCGGTAGCGCAGGTCGGCCAGCAGCGCGGCCACATCGCCCGGCGGCAGGTTCATGGCGTCGATCGACAACTTGAGCTGATCCAACGATTCACGCAAGGTGAGCAACACCTGGCCAGGCGCCGGGTTGTCTGACTGCAACTGGCGAATGGCCGCGGCGATGTGCGAGCCCACGCCGTCGTGCATGTCGCGCAGGATGCGGGTGCGCTCGGCAGTGCGCGCCTGCTCGCGCTCGAGTTGCGCCATGCTGTCGTAGCTGCGTTGCAGCTCAAGCGTCTTGGCCTGCACCTGCGCGGCCATCGACTCTGCAAGTTCGTCGGCCCGCGCATGCGCCTGGCGAAAGCGCTGCACGAGGATGAAGCCCAGCGTCAAGGCATACAGCATGGGCAGGTAGCGGCCGAAAGTGTTGTCGCCGTACAGGTCGCCCTCACCCAGCACGATGACCCAGTCCCAGGCACCGCCAAACACATTGATCAACACGGCCGCGGCCAGCAGCAAGCGCGCCGCGCTGGGCGCACGCCAGCAATGCCAGGCGAAGTACAGGCCGTACAGGGCATAGGCCACCACCAGCAGGCCCAACCAGCCGGCCCAGGCTTGCCACCAACCTAACCACAGGGTGAGTGCGGCACTGAGCACCCCGGCGCTGGCCACCCCCACCATGAGCCAGCGCGAGCGGCGCGTTTCCAGGCCGGCCACGTCCTGGCAAAACAGTGTCATGGCGCACACGCCGGTGGCAAACCCGGCGGCCACCAGCAGCCCCCAGCCGGGCCAGGGCAGCAGCGGGTTTTCAATCGCCGGGTCACCAAAGAACAGGCACCAGCCGGCCATGGCCACCGCGGCATAGATGTAGGCCGGGTCGCGCTCGCGCTCGCGCTCGCGCAGGCCAGCGCCGCCCGCACCCGCAGCCGGTGCGGGTGGGCGTGGCCGGCTGGCCCACAAGGCCCAGGCCAACAGCGCCACCAGGCCGGTGAGGCTGGCGCCGATTTCCACTCCCAGCACGCGCCAGCGGTAGTCGGCCCGGTAGCGCGGCAGCACGTCTTGCGGTGCGCCCAGCAGCGGCGCGCTCAAGCCGGCGCGCCGCGCCACATCAGCGCGCAGCGACACCTTCAATTCATTGCGTGGGCGCAGCAACGCAGCCGGCACGGTGATGAGCAGCGGCGCCTTCGCGGCATCGGGCCCGTTGGGGCGCTGCCAGTCGGCACTTTGCGCCAGCACCTCGCCATTGAGCCGCAACTCGTAGCCATTGCCAACGCGTTGCAAGTACAGGGCCAAGGGCTCGCCAGGGGCGGCGGGGCCATCGAAGGTGAGCATGAACTCGGCGCGCCCCGCCAGGCCCGGGTGGCGGGCATCCCAAAAATAAGGCAGAGCCACTGGCTGCGGCGCGCAGCCCGGCGCAGCGGGCATACAGAGCTGCGCATGGGCCACGGTTTGCGCCGCATAGCTGCCAGCCGGCAGGGCCGCTGCGCACAGGTACAGGCACAGGCACAGCCACTTCAGCCAGCGCCTCAACGCCGACCTTTGGCGCCGCTGCCGAGCAAGCCCATTTGCGTGGCTTCAAACACGGCTTCGTTCTTGGAATGCACAGCCAGCTTGGCGTACAGGTTCTTCACATGCGTGCGCACGGTGTGCACGCTCAGGCTTTGCAGCCGCGCGATCTCGGCATACGAAAAGCCGCGCGCGAAAAGTTCCAACACCTCTTGCTCACGCGGCGTGAGCAGGCCCACTGCGGCGGCATCGGGCACGGGCTGCGGCGGCGGCGCGCTGCTGCGCAGGGCGCGGTACTTGGCCAACACGCGGCGCGCCACCATGGGCGAAATGGGCGAGGCGCCACGCTTCAGGTCAACAATGGTCTGCGCGATGTTGGCCGGCGTCTCATCCTTGTGCAGATAGCCCAGCGCACCGGCCTCGATGCTGGCCAGCACATTCTCATCATCACCAAACACCGAAATCACCATCGCCTCGCAAGGCGGCAAGCGCCGGCTGGCCAGGCGGATGAGTTCCAGCCCGCTGCCGTCGGGCAGGCCCAGGTCGGTGAGCAGCACATCAACGCGCTGCACTGGGTCGTTCAACCAGTCGCGCGCCTGCGCCACGGTGCCCAGGCTGGCGGCCAACTCCAGCTCGGCGCACGCGGCGATGCTGGCGGCCACGAAGTCGCGCACCTCGGCGTCGTCATCCACCACCAGCACGCGCCAGGTCATTGTCTTGTTCGCCTTGTGTTTTGTTCTTTGCGAGAACGCAGCATGGCAGATGCGCGGCCCGCCGTCACCGCATGATGATGTGAATTTGATGCCCGTTGCGCTGCCGCGAGCATTGCGGTCAACCCCCGATCCCGATCCTCACCAGAACATACGACGCCATGCGTGGCATGCGCTGCTAACCTTGGCGGCCTGGACACCATTTATGGCGGTGGCGGCAGCGACGTGATTCGCGGTGGCCTGGGCAACGACGCGCTGTATGGCGGCACCCTCCGTTGCCCGTGTCGAAGGTGGTGAACACAAGGCCGGGCGGCGCGGCGAGCGGGCTCGGTTTGAGCACACCAACGCGCGCGTCACGCGCGGCGGCAGGCAATGTGGCGCGCGCAGGTGGCGCCGCTTGGGTTCTTGCGCAAGAACTCACCGCCCGTGCTCACCCTCAGCAATCACCGCCGATGAAGCGGCCCCCTAATACGCAGGATATGGTTTAGCAATAGATGGCCGTTCGGGCCATATGCAAGCTGGAACCGGCGGCATACGATGAATGCAGGTTGCCGGTGATTTCAATGTGTAGCAGTTGAATTTGCGCACAACTCGCCACGGCAGCGGGGGCGATTCCACTGGGGCAAAACCTGCATGCAGTGGGAACGGCAGCTTCACAACGCCAAGGAGTAGACAACCATGATTGACCTGAAAGTCAGCACCGATTTGGAAGACTATGCGCCGGGCAGCACGGCTGTTATCACAGCCAGCGGCCTGCCTGCCGGCAGCACGATCAAGTTTGAAGTCGACCACACCCTCGGCGCCGGCGCCGATGGCGTCTGGGGCACGCACGACGACGTGATCGCCACCAGCACCGGGGCTGGCCATGAGCCGTGGTACGTTACCGACGGTGGTGCGGGCGATCTGGACGGCTTGGCCAATGGCAGCATCACCAGCACTTGGTATGTTGACCCTGACGATTCGTTGGGGGCGCGATTTGTGCTCAGCGCCGCCACGGCAGGATCTGACGGTGTGTTCGGCACCAGCGATGACGCCATGGCCACCACCACGTTCACCGATTCCGATGCAGTCAGCTTGACGGGTGCGAGCGTCACGCATGATGAATCGGCGGGCTTGCAGAACAGCATTCCGGCCACGGCCACTGAAGACAACAACGACAACGACATTGCCGTGGGGTCGCTGCCCAGCGCCTTCACCACGCGGCTGTCGAACACTGTTGCCAATGGTGGCTTGAACGCGGGCACGCCAACCGGCGCCGCCGTCAGCGGTTACACGGGTACCGGCAGCGGCAGCAATGCATTCACCATCGACCCGGCAGCGGGCACGGTCACCGATGTTCGCTTCGTCGACGCCTTGGGCGCAGCGCTCAACGGCTTGCCCAGTGGCAAGTTCACGCTCAGCGGTGTCGAGGTATTGCTCTCCCGACTTCAACAGTCCGCCCGCCAAAACTCCGGAATGCACCAATTGAATCAAGGACTTGGAAGCGCGGCGCTGAAAAGCTTGTAATGGCACGTTTG
>JAYUPO010000462.1:0-2891 GCA_043760085.1 Burkholderiales bacterium | reverse complement strand
TCGCCAAGAAGCGCATCACCGAGATCACCGCCGAAGCCGAAGTGGGCAAGGTCTATGAAGGCGCGATCACCAAGATTCTGGAGTTCGGCGCGCTCGTGAACATCCTGCCCGGCAAAGATGGCCTGCTGCACATCAGCCAGATCGCGCACCAGCGCGTCGAGCGTGTGGAAGATTTCCTGAAGGAAGGCCAGGTCGTCAAGGTCAAGGTGCTGGAAACCGACGAGAAGGGCCGCATCAAGCTGTCGCTCAAGGCCCTGCTGGATCGGCCTGAAGGCATGCCCGAAGAAGAAGACCGCCCGCGCCGTGAGCGCAGTGACCGAGGCGACCGGGGTGGCTACCGCGGGGGGGATCGCGGTGACCGTGGCGATCGTGGCGATCGCCCACCGCGCCGCGAACGCGAGGCTGCTGCGCCTGAGGTGGCAGCCGCCGCCCCCGCGGGCGAGCCTGGCCCGTCACGCGAGTAATTTCTGCCGCCCCAAGTCTGAGCAACAAAAGGGTGAACCATGCGTGCCATTGAGATCAAGCAGCCTGGCGGGCCTGAGGTGTTGGTGCCCGCACACCGCCCCGACCCTGTGGCGGCCGCGGGTGAGTTGTTGATCCGCGTGGCCGCATCGGGCATTAACCGTCCAGATGTGCTGCAACGCCGCGGCCTGTACCCGCCGCCGCGGGGCGTGTCTGACCTGCCCGGCCTGGAAGTGGCGGGCACGGTGGTGGCCGGCGCGGCGCAAGACCTGGCCGTGGCTGGCGTGGCGCTGGGCGAGCGGGTCTGCGCCCTGGTGGCCGGTGGCGGCTATGCCGAGATGTGCGTGGCACCCGCCGGCCAGTGCCTGCCGGTGCCCAAGGGCTTGAACGATGTGCAGGCGGCGTCGTTGCCCGAGACCTTCTTCACCGTCTGGCAAAACGTCTTTGTCAACGCGCGTTTGGCTGCCGGTGAAACCGTGCTGATTCAAGGCGGGTCCAGCGGCATCGGCGTCACCGCCATCCACCTGGCTAAAGCGTTTGGTGCCAAGGTGATCGTCACCGCCGGCAGCGACGAGAAATGCGCCGCCTGTGTGGCGCAGGGCGCTGACCATGCCATCAACTACCGCACGCAAGACTTCGTGGCTGAAGTCAAACGTTTGACCGAAGGCCGCGGCGTGAATGTGGTGCTCGACATGGTGGGCGGTGACTACCTGCCGCGCGAAATTGACTGCCTGGCCGAAGATGGCCGCCTGGCCTTGATCGCCGTGCAGGGCGGCACCAAGGCCAACATCGACGTGGGCGCCGTGCTGCGCAAGCGCATTGCCATCATCGGCTCCACCTTGCGCATGCGTTCGGTGGCCTACAAGACCGAACTGGCGCGCGAACTGCGCAGCAAGGTCTGGCCGATGATCGAGTCGGGTCGCGTCAAGCCGGTGATCCACGCCGTGTTTGCCGCCAACGATGCCGCCAAGGCGCATGCCTTGATGGAGTCGAGCACGCATGTGGGCAAGATCGTGCTGGATTGGAGCGCTTGATGGTGGGCGCAACGACCACCCGGCGCAGGCTCGTCGCGGGCAACTGGAAGATGCACGGCAGCCATGCCGCGAATGCCGAGTTGTTGGCCGGCATGCTCGCCGCAGGCCCCTTTGTGGCCGAGGTAGCGGTGTGCGTGCCGTTCCCGTACTTGAGCGAAGTGGCCGTCACGCTGGCCGGCAGCGATGTGCGCTGGGGCGCGCAAGACTGCTCGGCGCACGCCCAGGGCGCCTACACCGGTGAAGTGTCGGTGGCCATGCTGGCTGAATTTGGCTGCCGCTATGTGATCGTGGGCCACAGCGAGCGGCGGCAATACCACACTGAGAGCGACCAGCTCGTGGCCAACAAGGCCCAGGCGGCGCTGGCGCGCGGCGTCACGCCCATCGTGTGCGTGGGTGAAACATTGACCCAGCGCGAAGCGGGCGAAACCGAAAGCGTGGTCAAACGCCAGCTCTCGGCCGTGATCCACACCCTGGCGCATTGCGTGTCTGAAATGGTGGTGGCCTACGAGCCCGTTTGGGCCATCGGCACCGGCCGCACCGCCACGCCCGAGCAGGCCCAGGCCGTGCATGCCCTGCTGCGCGCCCAGTTGCGCGCCGCCACGCCACATGCGCCGCAAATGAAGATTCTTTACGGCGGCAGCGTCAAGCCTGACAACGCCGCCACGCTGTTTGCGCAGGCCGACATCGACGGTGGCCTGATCGGCGGTGCGGCGCTGAAGGCCGCTGACTTCGCGGCCGTGTGCCGTGCAGCCGCCTGAACCAACAACTGGAGTTCTTTCAACATGCAAATCTGGATGACCGTGGTGCTGGCCGCCCAACTGCTGGCCGCGCTGACGATGATCGGCCTGGTGCTCATACAACACGGCAAGGGCGCTGACATGGGCGCGTCGTTTGGCAGTGGCGCTTCAGGCAGCTTGTTTGGTGCCACTGGCAGTGCCAACTTCTTGTCGCGTTCCACAGCCGTGTGCGCGGCGGTGTTTTTCGTCTGCACCCTGGCGTTAGCCTTCATGTCCAACGCCGGCCTGGGCCGCGCCAGCGGCGGCGGCAGCGTGCTCGATGCGCCGGTGGCGGCCTCGGCCGCGGCAGTGATTCCGGGCCCGGCCAGCGCGGCGGCCATTGCCGTGCCGGCACCGATTGCCGCATCCGCCCCAGCCGCGGCGGCGCCCGCAACGGGCGTGCCCGCACCGGTGCAGCCGGCGGCCTCGAAGTAAGACTTGAAGGCTTGCGCTGGCTCAAGTGGTGTTGGTTTTTGCGGCTAGAATTTCCGGCTGTCCGGGGCCTCAACCTCATGGCTCCGCAGCGGTCTTGCAAAGCACGCCGACGTGGTGAAATTGGTAGACACGCTATCTTGAGGGGGTAGTGGCGAAAGCTGTGCGAGTTCGAGTCTCGCCGTCG
>JAYUPO010000461.1:0-7371 GCA_043760085.1 Burkholderiales bacterium | reverse complement strand
GCTGGGCCAACAGGCCCAGGGTGGCACTGGCCAGGAAAACGGTGGTGGTAAAGAACTTCATGCGTGTGACTCCAGATGTGAATGAACCAAGGGCGCGATGATCGCCCCCGTGTCGGCCCAGATGCTGAGGGTTTTCAATCATTCCGCCGTGATGTGCGGGGCCGATGCGCTGGGCGGGCTATGCGCGGTCCGCCGCCCACAGCGCCGGCAGCCCGGGCAGGCCGCGAAACACCGGCGACAGCGCGCCGCTGGTCACCAGCGCCGTGGCGCGTTCGATATCCGGCGCCAGGTAGCGGTCTTGCTCCACCGACGGGCATTGCGCGCGCAACAAGCCATGCGCCGCTTCAAGCGCCGGGCTGCTGCGCAAGGGGCGCAGGAACTCGATGCCCTGCGCTGCGGCCAGCAGCTCGATGCCCAGGATGTGCGCGGTGTTGGTGATCATGGCCTGCAAGCGCCGCGCGGCAAACGTGGCCATCGAGACATGGTCTTCCTGGTTGGCCGAGGTGGGCAGGGAATCGACACTGGCCGGGTGCGCCAGCGATTTGTTCTCACTGGCCAACGCCGCGGCGGTGACGTGCGCAATCATGAAGCCGCTGTTCAGCCCGGGCTCGCGCGCCAGGAACGGCGGCAGGCGCGACACGCCGGCATCGATCAGCATGGCAATGCGCCGCTCGGCAATGGCACCGACCTCGGCAATCGCCAGCGCCATGCTGTCGCAGGCCAGCGCCACCGGCTCGGCGTGAAAGTTGCCGCCGGAAACCATCTCGCCGGCAGCGGCAAACGAATCGGTAAACGAATCGGCAAAAACAAGCGGGTTGTCGGTCACCGCATTGGCTTCGCGCAACAGCACGCGCGCGGCGTGGCGCAGGTTGTCCAGACAAGCGCCCACCACCTGGGGCTGGCAGCGCAGGCTGTAGGGGTCTTGCACGCGGTCGTCACCCTCGCGGTGCGAGGCCCGGATGCTGCTGCCGGCCAGCAACGCGCGGTAATACTGGGCCACGTCGATCTGCCCGGGCTGGCCGCGCAAGGCGTGGATGCGGGCATCGAAAGGCCCGTCGCTGCCGCGCGCGGCATCGACCGTGAGCGCGCCGATCACCAGCGCGGCTTCGAGCACCGGCTCGAAGCTGAACAAGGCATGCAGCGCCAGCGCGGTGGAGACTTGCGTGCCGTTGATCAGCGCCAGGCCTTCCTTGGCCTGGAGCGTGAGCGGCGCGATGCCCGCGCCAGCCAACACGGCTGCGGCACTCTGGCGTTCGCCCGCGACCAGGAATTCACCCTCGCCGATCAGGGCCAGGCTGAGGTGCGCCAGCGGCGCCAGGTCACCCGACGCGCCCACCGAGCCCTGGCCCGGCACGAACGGCACCAGGCCGGCGTTGTGCACCGCCAGCAGGGTGTCGATGACTTCAAGCCGCACCCCACTGGCCCCGCGCGCCAGCGAAGCCGCCTTCAGCGCCAGCACCAAACGCACGACTGCAGCGGACAACGGCGCGCCCACCCCCACGCTGTGCGAACGGATCAGGTTGAGTTGCAGCGTGGCCAGGTCGGCCGCGCTGATGCGCGTGGAAGCCAGCTTGCCGAAACCCGTGTTCACGCCGTAGACCGGCGCGCTGCCGGCCGCGGCGCGCTGCACCACGGCCGCGCTGGCGTGGATGGCGGGCAGGGCTTGGGTGTCGAGTTGCAATGCTTGGCAGGCGGTATGCAGGGCTTGCAGGCTTTCCAGGCTCAAACTACCGGGGTGCAGGATCATTCGGTCAACCTTTGCCGTAGGGCCCCAGGAGGCGCTCGCCATCGAAATGAATCAAGTGTGACGGCGAATCGGCGACCCAGACTTCTGTTTCCCAGGCGATGGCGCTCAGGTAGCGCGCCATCGTTGCGCGGTCAGGCACGGCGGTGACGTAGACAAGATCAGCTATCGAGCCGGCAAAATGCAGCGCAAGTTCAGCGCGGCGCTCGCTGTGCATGGGTCCGTGGCTGGTGACTGCGTCCACCAGCAGCAACAAATTTCTTGTTGCGTAGTGAAGCACAACATCGGGCATCTGGCCGTGCGCATCGACATCCACGCCAAGTGCGCCCAGCAACGACTCATCGAAGTAGCCCCACTTCTCGCCGGTGTCGCCCACGTACACCAGCGCGCTGCCGGGTGCGAAGCGCGGCGCGAAGTCTTCGACAACGGCCCGAATCAAATCGCTGTGCGAGCCCGGGCTGAGCTGGATGGTCTGGCCGGGAGCCAGCACGACGGGCAGCAGCGAAAACTGCCTCTCGTGCGCGATGCGGGCTCCGACGCCACGCAAGTGGTTTGGGAGGCCAGGCATCAGAGCTGCACCGACAACTGCCAATTTGAGGACTTTGCCCGTGCCAGGATTTCGGGCACAGACGTGAGGCACAACTCACCGGTGAGATTGTTGTAAAGCGCGACCAGATGCCGTGTCCCCAATGCCTCGGCTGCCACGATTTCACTCTCAGTCAATGCGAAAAAGAATCCGCTGAAACCTGGTTTTACCCGAGCCTGGTTGGCGCTCTTGATTTCAACGAAGCACATGCCGGGCAGCGCGGCGCTGACTGCCGCCTCGTCGGAAAAGTTGATCCCAGTCGTTCCGGGCAGCGAAATGGCATCGAAGCTTGCAGCCGGTGTGCGCCGTCGCACATGGCACGGGTCGCGATCGCGACTGGCGAGGCTCCCAACGCCGCGCACGTCAAGTCCCCAGCATCGGCAAATTCAAACCCTGCTCGCGGGCGCAGGCCACGGCTTCGGCATAGCCGGCATCGGCATGCCGCATCACCCCCGTGGCCGGGTCGTTCCACAGCACGCGCTCGATGCGCCTGGCCGCGGCGTCGGTGCCGTCGCACACCACCACCATGCCGGCATGCTGCGAATAGCCCATGCCCACGCCGCCGCCGTGGTGCAGGCTCACCCACGTTGCGCCGCTGGCGGTGTTGAGCAGGGCGTTGAGCAGCGGCCAATCGCTGACGGCATCACTGCCATCGAGCATGCTTTCGGTTTCGCGGTTGGGGCTGGCCACCGAGCCGGAATCGAGGTGGTCACGGCCGATGACGATGGGTGCCTTGAGCTCGCCGCTTTTCACCATCGCGTTGAACGCCAGGCCGGCGCGGTGGCGCTCGCCCAGGCCGATCCAGCAGATGCGCGCGGGCAAGCCCTGGAAGGCGATGCGTTCGCGGGCCATGTCGAGCCAGCGGTGCAGGTGGGCGTCGTGCGGGAACAGCTCTTTCATCTTCGCGTCGGTCTTGTAGATGTCTTGCGCGTCACCACTCAGCGCCACCCAGCGAAACGGCCCCTTGCCGCGGCAGAACAGCGGGCGGATGTAGGCCGGCACGAAGCCGGGGAAGGCGAAGGCGTTGGCCACGCCGGCGTCGAACGCCACCTGGCGGATGTTGTTGCCGTAGTCCACCGTGGGCACGCCCTGGGCCTGGAAGGCGAGCATGGCGCGCACATGCGCCACGCAGCTTTGCGCGGCGGCGTGGCGCAGTTCGGCGTGCTGGGCTGCGTCGGCTTGCGCGCGCTGCCAGCGCTCGACGCTCCAGCCCACCGGCAAGTAGCCGTTGATGAGGTCGTGGGCCGAGGTCTGGTCGGTCACCAGATCGGGTTTGACGCCGCGGCGCACCAGCTCGGGCAGCAATTCGGCGGCGTTGCCCAGCAAGCCCACTGACACCGCACGCCCGGCCGCGGTGTGGCGCTGGATGCGCGCCAGCGCGTCGTCAAGATCGCCGGCCTGTTCGTCCAGATAGCGCGAGCGCAGGCGAAAGTCGATGCGGCTCTGTTGGCACTCGATGGTCAACGAACAGTAGCCTGCAAAACTCGCCGCCAGGGGCTGGGCACCGCCCATGCCGCCCAAGCCGGCGGTTAATATCCAGCGGCCGTTTGCCTGGCCACTAAAGTGCTGCCGCGCGGCTTCGACAAACGTTTCATAAGTGCCTTGGATGATGCCCTGGCTGCCGATGTAGATCCAGCTGCCCGCTGTCATTTGCCCGTACATCATCAGGCCCTTGCGGTCGAGCTCGTTGAAGTGTTCCCAGCTCGCCCACTTGGGCACCAGGTTCGAATTGGCCAGCAGCACGCGCGGTGCATCGAGGTGCGTGCGGAACACGCCCACGGGCTTGCCGCTTTGAATGAGCAGGGTTTCATCCTCGCGCAGTTCACGCAGTGCTTTCAGGATGGCTTCGAAGCAGGCCCAGTTGCGTGCGGCCTTGCCGATGCCGCCGTACACCACCAGCGCAGCGGGGTTCTCGGCGACATCAGGATCCAGATTGTTTTGCAACATTCTGTAAGCGGCCTCAATCTGCCAGTTATAACAGGACAATGCATCGCCAACCGGGCTCTTGACGATTCGCGGCTGCGCAGCGAGTTGTCCTGTGGATAGATCGGTCATGTGTGACTCCCGGCCAACAAGTCGTCGGCTCAAGCTCAATGTACTTGTCTAGACAATGAGGCGCAAGTAGCATCACCCCATGGCAGTTCACCACCCCTACGAGCGCGTCAAGCTGTTCCTGAAGAAGGGTCTTGAGAAAGGCCGTTGGCCACCCGGCAAGCTGATGCCCTCCGAGGCTGAACTGGTGCATCAATTCAGCGTCAGCCGCATGACGGTGAACCGCGCCATCCGCGACCTGCAGGCTGAAGGGCTGGTCAACCGCACGCAGGGGCTGGGCACCTTCGCGGCGCCGCGGCACAAGCTGGCCTCCACCTTGACCATCCGCGACCTGCACGACGAAATCTCGCACCGCGGCCGCGCCCACCAGGCCCGCGTGCACCTGGCGCGCGAAGAAACGGCCGGCACGCGCCTGGCCGCGCAGTTGGGCCTGGCCAAGGGCGACACCGTCTTCCACACCCTGGTGGTTCACTTCGAAGACGGCGTGCCGTTGCAATCAGAAGACCGCTTCGTCAACCCCGCCTTCGCGCCCGACTACCTGGAGGTCGATTTCACCGCCACCACGCCCACCAATTACTTGCTGCAGGTGGCACCGTACTGGGAAGCGCAGTACTCCATCGAAGCCAGCCTGCCCACGGCGCAAGAGGCGTTCTTGCTGCGCATCCAGCGCACCGACCCCTGCCTCATCGTCACCCGCCGCACCGCGGCGCGCAACGTGCCCATCACCCTGGCGCGGCTGGTGCACCCCGGCAACCGCTACATTCTGAGCGGTGAGTTCAAACCTTGAACACCCGATCACGCCCGAGCTGATCGAGCACTACGCGCGCGATGGCGCGGTGTGCGTGCGCGGCCTGCTCAGCCCCGCCCAGGTGGCACGGCTGCGCCAGGGCATCGATGCCAACCTGGCCGCGCCCAGCGCGCGCGCCAAGGTGGCCAGCAGCGCCGGCGACCCGGGCCTGTTCATCGAAGACTTCTGCAACTGGCAACACAACGCCGCCTACCGCGAGGTGTTGTTCGACTCCGGCCTGGCCGCCGCTGCCGGTGCGCTGACGCAAAGCAAACGCATCCGCCTGTACCACGACCACATGCTCACCAAGGAGCCCGGCACGCGCCAGCGCACGCCCTGGCACCAGGACCAGCCGTACTACAACATCAGCGGCCAACAGCAATGCAGCATGTGGATTGCGGTGGATGCGGTGCGGCGCCATTCCACGCTCGAATTCGTGGCCGGCTCGCACCGCGGGCCCTGGCTGATGCCACGCAGCTTCATGGACAAGCAGGCGAAGTGGTTCCCTGAAGGCAGCCTGGCGGACTTGCCCGACATCGACACGCAGCGCGGCCAGCACCGCATCATCGGCTGGGCCGTTGAGCCGGGCGACGTGGTGTGCTTCCACATGCTCGCGCTGCACGCCGCGGCGGGGGTCGATGGCGATGTGCGCCGGCGCGTGTTCTCGGCCCGATTCATCGGCGATGATGTGCGCCATGCACCGCGCGCCTGGAAAACATCGCCCGAGTTCCCGGGCTTGGCTGACGAATTACCCGCCGGCGCCGAGATGAACCACCCCCTGTTCCCCGTGTTGTGGGAAGGCAAAACATGACGCTGCATGTGATCGATGCCAACCGCATAGAGCCCACAGCCTGGCGCAATGGCGGCGGCACGGCGCGCACCCTGCTCACCTGGCCCAGTGCCGACACCCTGCGCGTGCACGTGGCCCTGGCGCACATTGGCCGCGATGTGGCGTTTTCTGGTTACCCGGGCATGCAGCGCTGGTTCATGTCACTCAATGCCCAGCCGGTGTTGCTGAAGCACCGGCAGCATCAGGTCAGCCTGAACGTGGACAGCCCGCCCTACGAATTCGACGGTGGTGACCCGCCCTTTTGTGAACTGCTGCAAGGCCCGATTGACGATGTCAGCTTCATGGTGCCCGCCGCCCACGGCGTGGCCCACGCGCTGCGTTCCGAAGAAGGAGCCGAGTTTGCACAGGCCGGCACCTGGCGCGGCGCGTTCAGTGTGCAGGCCGCAACACTGTGGGTCGATGGCCTGCAAGTCGCCGCCCTGCCTGCTCATAGCCTGGCCTGGAGCGCCGATGCTCACCCCGGCCGCTGGCAACTGCACAGTGCCGGCCTGCCCTTGCAGGCCTGGTGGCTGCACTATCGTGAGCACTTCGGCGAACAGGTCGGCACGTGAAGACCCTGTGGCGCAACGCCAGGCTGTGCACGCTGGCCGGCAACAGCGGCTGGGGCTTGATCGACCAGGGTGCCTTGTGGGTGGAAGATGAACACATCGCCTGGCTCGGAGCGCAAGCGCAACTGCCCGCCGGCTGGCAGGCCGATCAAACACATGACTTGAACGGCGCGTTGGTGACACCGGGGTTGGTGGACTGCCACACCCACCTCGTGTACGGCGGCCAGCGTGCCGATGAGTTCGAGCTGCGCCTGCAAAGCGCCAGCTACGAAGACATTGCGCGCGCCGGCGGCGGCATCCGCGCCACCGTGGCTGCCACGCGCGCGGCCGGCGAGCACGCCTTGTTCAGCAGCGCTGCGCAGCGTGCGCGCACGCTCATGCGCGAAGGCGTGACCACGCTGGAAGTGAAGTCCGGCTACGGCTTGAGCGATGAGCACGAAGCGCGTTGCCTGCGCGTGGCGCGCCGCCTGGGCGCCGAGTTGCCGCTCACGGTGCGCACCACCGCCCTGCCTGCACATGCCTTGCCGCCCGAATTTTCGGGCCGTGCAGACGACTACATCAGCGCCGCCTGCACCTGGCTGGCTGCGTGGCACGGGCAAGGTTTGGTTGATGCGGTGGATGCGTTTTGCGAAACCATCGGCTTCACCCCGGCGCAAACACGGCGCATGTTCGAAGCCGCTCGGCGCCTGGGCTTGCCCGTGAAGCTGCACGCCGAACAGTTGAGCGACAGCGGCGGCGCGCAGCTTGCCGCCAGCTTCAAAGCCTTGTCGTGCGACCACCTCGAACACCTGTCGCCCGCCGGCG
>JAYUPO010000460.1:0-7390 GCA_043760085.1 Burkholderiales bacterium | reverse complement strand
CCCGGTGGGCCGGCCGGGCCTTCAGGCCCCGCGGGGCCAACGGCGCCAGCCTCGCCTGCTGTGCCAGGCGGGCCCGCAGGCCCTGCCAACCCAGCTGCGCCTGCGGGACCATCCGGCCCATCCGGCCCAGCCGGGCCGGCCGCACCATCCGGCCCAGCCGGGCCGGCTGCACCATCCGCCCCAGGCAGCCCGGGTGGGCCAATCGGCCCCGCCGGGCCCGCCGATCCGTCGGGCCCAATGGGGCCGGGGGGCCCGGCGGGGCCAACCCCGCCCACATCGGCGGCCAGGGGCGCGCCGTCAAAGTACCAGCGGCCCTGCGCGTCTTGCCGGTGCTCACCGCTGTGGGTGTGGCTGCCGGCGGCCACGAACAGGGCGGCGTCTTGCTGCGCGGCGGGGTTGCCGGCGCTGGGGATGATGCGGGCCACCACCAAGGCATCGGCCCCCACATCGCTGCCGTCGTCTACCTCAGACGTTGCCGTGCAAGCCAGGGTGATGACGGTGGGCGTGTTGCCCACCCGCAGCGCGGCGCGGTCAGCGTTGCTGGCGCGCAGCACCACGCGCTGGCCCACCGCCGCAGCACCCAGGCTGAGCGGTGAGTCCACGGCCAGGCGCACGCCGCCGGGCGACAGCGCCACACCGGGCTCCAGCCGCACCTGGCCGTCTTCCAGGCGCACCACCAGGCCCCAGGCAATGTGGCCCAGCCCCACCGTGCGGCGCAGGTCGAGCAGCGACTCGCGCAGCCGGTCTTGCAGATGCTGCAAGTGCTCGGCGGTGACCCGCAGGCCTTCTACGAATTGGGAGCGTGCATCGTCGGCCATGGTGGAACCCTTGTTGATGCCTGTGCTGTGACTTGGCGTTGGCAGTGGCAGTGGCAGTGGCGTTGGTGTTGGCGAAAAGCGTTTGGCGGCACCCGCGTCAGTGGCTGGAAATGATGTCGATCTCGCGCAACTGCACGCTGCCCGCCGTGCGGCTGACCAGATTCAGCACAGGCTGTGCAGCGTTAAACGGTGAAGTGGGCACTAACACTCCAGGAGCACCCTTGGGCGTGGGGGTGAGCGCGATGGCGGCGCTGCCGGTTGCGGCGGTGCCGCTGGCATCGGCCGCCAGGGCCAGTGTCAGCGGCGCCAACGGTGCGTCTTTGGGCGCCACGCCCACCAGGCGCAGCCGCCCCCGCGCGTCCAGCACGCCGGCGGCGTCTTGCAGCGGTGCCGGCAGGGCGCGCCACGGCCCATTGGGTGGCCCACGACGAATGACCTGCTCGGCCAGCCCATCCGCCGCCGCGGCTTGCGCCAGCGCCCAGCTCAGCTCGCCGCGCGCCACCACCAGGGCCATCCAGGGCATGGGGCCGGGGCCCAGGGGCACGGCCTGCTTGAAGGGGAAGCTCACCCATTGCTCGGCGGCGCTGGCCGTCAGCGTCACCGGTTCGCTGGCGCCTTGGGGCAAGGGCTGGCCCGGCATGCTGCTGGCCTCAGCCACGGCCCACAGCACCACCCGCGCTTCGGCAGCGTCGCCCAGCGCGCGCAGCGGCAGGCGGATGGCCTGGAGTTCGGCCAGGCCGCTGCCCGCCGGCAAGCGCACGATGGCGGCGCGCTGCGCATCGACCATCAGCTCGGCCAAGACCGGCGCGGTGGCGCTGGCTGCCGATGGCGGCCCCAGCGGCGGCAGCACGCGCTGCGCTGGCAGGTCGGCCACGGCCAGCCAGCGCACTTCATCGATGCGCCGCGTGGCGCCGGCGGGCGGTGCCGGCAAGGGCAAGGTCAAGTCGAGCAGGCCTTCGCTGGCGAACTCAAGCTCGGCGGTGGTGTCGTTGTCGACCTGCACGCGGCGAATGCGGCGCAACTGCGGCGTGCCGTGCACGGCCAGCGCCAGGCGGCACGGCACCTTGGTCGACAAGGTAACCTTGAACGTTACGTCAGCCTCGGCGGCCAGCGGGTCGCCGGCGAGTGCGGCCAAGCCGGCCGTGAGGTCGACGATGCGCCTGGAGTTCGTGTCCCAGCCGGCGGCATCGGGCGCGCTGACGTTGGCGCGCGGCTGCACCGGCTCGGGGTGGCTCCACACCGGCTGCGCGTCATCGATGCGGATCTCCAGCCCGGAGGGGGGCTCGGGCAGGCGCAGGCGCACGTTCGCCAGTTCGGCCTCGGTCAACTTGCGCGACAGCAGCACGCGCAGCCGCTCGGTGCGCAACTCGGGGAACACCGCGCTGGCCGTTGCGCCAGCCGCGGCGCGGGAGTAGGCCGGGATCGGCGAGAACTGACTGCCCAGCCATGAAAAAACCATCAGCACGTTCAATGCCGCCGCGCCGCTGTCGGCATCCAGGTCGACGCCGCTCACGGTGCGCGGCGTGCCGAAGTCGATCACCATTTCGTGGTTGCCGCCTTCGGAATAGCTGCGCACCTGCGCCACTTCCTGCACCTGGGTGGAATCGACCCGCTGCGCCTGGGCCAGGAACTTGAATTCGTCCACCAGCGCATTGCGCGGCAGGCTGATGTCCACCGAAGCCGAGGTGACGCCGTCGAACAAGGCATAGGCGTAGGCATACATCATCTGCACCTGGCCGATGACGACCGGCTCGACACTGGTCTGCGACAGACCCCCCACAACCTGCACCATGGCGGGCTCCCGGCCTACTTGAACGCCAACGCGCCGCGCGCGGAATTGAACGCCGCTTCGAAGCTGGTTTCGGGCGCGGCCTCATCCACCGCCATGTTGGCGCTGCGGAACTGCACCGTGAGCGCCGTCTTCTCGGCCGCGGGCACATCGGCCGCCTTCTCGTATTTCAGCAGCGACTGGCGCGTGGTGGCGTCTTGCAAGATGCCTTCGGTGAGCACCGAGACGCTGCGCTCGCGCAGGTCGCGGTGCACGTTGTCGAAGATGGAAAACGGAATCGCCGTGGGCGGGGCCAGGATCAGATCGACCACCGTGCCGGCATTCACCTTGGTGCCCGACTTGATGCTCTGCGACACCACGCGCGGCGTCTGGCGCGGTTGCAGCACGTCGAGGTTGCCGAGGAAGAAATCGGTCGCCTGCTGGTTGATCTTCACCGCCGGCACCTGGAAGCCGTCGCGCACGACCTTGGCCACGGCGGGCTTGTCGTCCACCTCGACCAGCACTTCCTTGGCCCGGACGAGGGCGGTCTTGTTGATGAGGAAATTGGTGGCCATCTTGCCTCCTGCTTGAATGAAACGTTAGGAATCGACGAGCCCGTCTTCAACCCCGGGTCTGCTTGGTGACCACCTTGCCCAGCACCAGGCCCAGGCCTTCCAGGGCCTTCTGTGCCTCGGCCAGTGAAAGACCCGTGAGCGGCGGAATCTCCACGCTGCTTTGCGCTTGCAGCGCCGCGGCAATCACCAGTTGCACGCTCTGGCCCGTGGGCACCGGGTTGCCGGCGTAGGGCACCTGCATCAGCACGCGCGAGCTGTTGAACTGCGCGCCGGGGTTGGCGGTGGGCACATCGGTGCCGGTCACGTCGAGGATGCGCGCCACCGTGATCTGCGCGCTGGCCAGGGTGGCCAGGGCGTCGCTCAAGACTTGGCCAAACACCTGCGGCATGAAGGCGCCGTTGGCGGTGAGCGCCACGTTTTGCACCGCGGCTTCGGGCGCGGTGACGTTGAGCGTGGCCGCATTGAAGCCAGGCGCTTCCACGCGCAGCGCGTAGGCGCCGGGGCGCAGGCCGGCGAACATGTGTGCCGTGCCCGGCGGCACCGGCGCCACGGCGTCGATGGCGATGCCGTCGTCGCGGATGGCGGTGACGCGCACCGTGGACAAGTCGACCCCGGCGGTGGTGACCTGCACCTTCAGCGCCGTGGCCTCGGTGCTTTCCAGGTGCGTGTGCACCTGGCCCAGCGCATTGACGATGTCGTTCCAGGCCTGCGCCGTGACCGGCTCGCCGGCACTGGCCAGCTTCTTGATGAACGGGGGGGTGAAGATCATGGTGAGTTACTCCGACAGTTAATTCAGGCCACGGCCGGGGCCGGCCACAGCTCGGTGCCTGCACGCAGGCTTTCAATCGGGTCGTCGTCGATGCCGCTGGTCAGCGTGCCGCTGCCCAGGCTCCAGCGTGCGTCGATGAACTCCACCCGCAGCTCCACGCCCAGCGGGCGAAAGCGCTCGACCGCGCGGGCCACGGCTTGCAGGGTCAGCGCGCCTTCGGCGTCGTCAGGCCGCCAGGCGCGAAAGCGCGGCGGCACCAACAGGCGCACGGCAAAGGCGCGGTGTTCCAGCCACGACAGCGCCACCCGGGCCGACGCCGTGCGCGGCAAGGGCGGTGGCGCGAACACGGCGCTGCCGAACACCGCGGCGCCGGTGCGCGGGGTGACGCTGCGCGCCGCGGCGGGCGCGGGGTCTTTTGAGGCGAAGTGCGCTTCTTGCACAAAGAAGGCCAGCCGCGTGGTGCCCACCGCAATGCCGGGCATGGGCAGGTTGGCACCGTCGCTCGGGTAGCTGGCCTCTCGATCCAACCCTTCAGCGGGGGTCATGGTCACGAAGCGGGCTCGTCTGTGGCGCGGGTTCACGCCTGCGCCATCGAACACAAAGTCGGCATCGGCCGCGGCGTCGTCGCCCGCAAAACAGGCGCCCTGCCAGGCAAAGGCCAGCGAGGTGACGTCGGCCGCACCCAGCAGCACACGCCCCTCCTCGTTGAACACCAGCACCTCGCCGTTGGCCACCGTGCCGCTGTAGCCCACGCCGTGGCCTTCATCGCGGTTCACCAGCATCGGCCCCACCGTGCGCTCGCCTTCGCCGGTAATGCTGATTTGCAGCAGCGCGCGCTCGAAGCCGCGGCGGATTTCGTTGAACAGTTCGCCGTGCACGCGCGGCGCGTTGTCGGTCTCGGCACGCCAGAGCGGGTTTTCTTCGATGCCCAGCAGCTCTTCGGCCACGGGCAAGGCTTGTTCCACCTCGCCGCCGGTGGCGGCGACCCGCCGGTTCAGGCGCAGCCGGTCTTGCACGCGCGCGGCGTGCCAATAGCGGTCGGCGCTGTGCTGCACCGCGCCGAGTTCGAGGTCGAGCGCATTGGCCGCGCCGCGCAGCAAGGCCAGCACCGTGCCGTTGCCCGCGGCGTGGATGCTGCTCGCCTGGCCGATGCGTGTGCGCACCGCGTCGCACAGGCTGGCGTGGCGCAGCCTGGCGCTGGCCTGTGCGGCCAGGCGCGCGGCGGCGCGGGCGCTGTCGGCCGGGGCGGCGGGGTCGGCAAACAGCGGCAGGCGCGGCGGCAGAGCTTGCAGCGCCCACAGCGCAGTCAAGGCCTGCGCGGCAGCTTCACGGGCCGCGTCATCGGCCGCAGCGTCGAGCTCACGCAGCAGCTCTTGCGCGCGGCGAAAACGCCCGAGCACGATCTCGAACTCGGCCACGCCCATGCCGTGCAGTGCCGCGATGCGCCACAGGTCGGCCAGCTCATCGGCATCCCCCAGGCGGTGCGCGCGCCGCACCGCGGCCAGCGCAGCGGCCAGGGTGTCCAGGTCGAGCGCGATGGCGCTGGTGGCCTCGCCCAGCAGCTTGCCGGGGCGCGAGGCTTCCAGGTGCGCCGGGAAGCGCGCGAGGATGGCGGTGGCGCGAGGTGTCATGACCATCAACCCGCGCCGGCGCTGCTCAAGCCCACGCGCCGGATCCACAGCCGCTCCAGCCCCGACAACGGCACCTGCACATCCTGCTGGTGGATGCGCACGCCGGCGTCCACGTATTCGGCGTGGTAGTGCAGATCGTCGAGCGCATACGTGGCGGTGTCGGGCACCATGCCCTTGAGCAGGGTCACGTTCAGGGTGGCGCCGGTGGCCAACGCGGCCACGCCGTCTTTCAGCCGCGCGGCGGCTTCGCTGCGCGCCACTTCGCGCGCGGTGGCGGGGTCGCCCAGGGTGCCGGCGCCCTTGAGAGTGAAATCAACCGTTAGGTCGAGCATGATCAGCGAGCCACCGATCTTGACGTCGACGACGCCGGTGACCGGCCGCACCTGCGGGTTGTCCGGCACCACGTTGCGCCGCCTCGGGCCGCCCGGCGCGTTTTGCGGGAACAGTTCCACCGCCACGTCGAGCACGCCTTCGAGCTGCATCAACTGCGCCACCAGCCGGTTGTAGACCAGGGCCTCGCCGATGCCGGCTTCGTCGATGAACGCATCTGTGGCTTCGCGGCCCTTGCGTTCCAGCTCGGCGCGCGCCTCGGGGGCCAGGGCCAGCGTGGTGGGGGTGAGTTCAATGTTGGCATCGACCGGCATAAACAAACCGTCGGCTGCACCGGCCACGCCCACCGTCACCGGCTCGGCGCCGCCTTCAGCGGTCACACCCGAGCCAGCCGTGGCCGCGCCGGCCGGCAGCGGCGCGTCGATGTTGTGCTCGATGCGCACGCCCACCGGGCGCGTGCTTTCAATCAAGGCCACGGCCTGGTCGATGGCGCTGGTGCGCTCGGCCGCGCTGCTCATTTCAGGCAGCGCCACGGTGAGCTTGACCACGCCCGGGTGGGCCAGGTAGTCCTCGCCGATGCGCACGTCTTTTTCACGCAGCCCCGGCAGCGTGGTCAGCGCCGACAGCAGCGCGCCAGTGGTGGCCTTGCCTGCGCCTTCATGGGCGCGGCGGGCGCGGGCGCGCAAGGCTTCGTCAGTCTCATCGCTGCCGGCAAAGCGCGTGGCCTGCGGGTTGGCCGCGGTGTCGATGCCCAGGATAGGCCGGTTCACCACGCGAATGGCCCCTGCGGCCACCACGCCGGCGGGCCCGGGTTCGAGCGCTTGCACCGGCACTTCCACGCTCAGGTTGCCGCGCTGCAGGGTGCGGTCTTCGGTCGTTTCGAACTGCATGGCCGGCGGCTCGGCGGTGGACAAGCGTGTGCCGGCGTTGATGGTCACGTCAGCCGGCGCCGGCGTGGAGCGGGCGAAGACCACGCTGCCGCCGGCCGACAGGCGCCGCCGCCGCGTGACGCCCACCAGCGTGGCCAGTTGATCGAGATCGCGGCCACCGGCGGTTTCAACAAACCCGGCCTGGTACACCGCTTCGAGCTGGCGCGACAGCACGGCGTATTCGCGCGCAAAGCTTTCCGCCAGCAAGCGCGTCACGCTGCCCGGGTTGCGGTCGGTGAGCAGCCGAGTGGCGTCGGTGGTCTCGTAGCTGGCGAAGAAGCTGCTGGCGGCATCGGGCCAGACCGCGTCTTTGGCCGGCAGGCCTTCGGGCGTGGCCTGCCAGACGACGGTGTTTTGCGGCCCGAGGGTGAAATCAGTGGGTGAGCGGAAACGAAAGTACGCCGCGTCGACCAGCCCGCTGACGCGCAGCGTGGCCGGCAGCACCGCGCTGGTGGTGGCTAATTTGAACGGTTGCAGCTCGGGCAGGAAGCGGAACTGCTCGCGCACCTGCCCGCCGGTGAGCGCGCTGAGCAGGTCATCAACGAATTGGGCATAAGGTTCGGCGGCATA
>JAYUPO010000459.1:0-2912 GCA_043760085.1 Burkholderiales bacterium | reverse complement strand
GAGTTCAAGGCCCACGCAGCGGTTGCGCCGGCCGCACCGCTGCAGCGCCAGTCGCAGGAGTTGGTGCGCGGCCGGCGCTTCTTGCTCGGCAACGCCGCGGGTCTCGCAGTCTTTGCGGCAGCGGGCCTGTGGTGGGTTTGGGTGCTGATGTGGTTGCTGCCCATGGCGACCTGGCTGCCGTTGGTCACGCGCATCCGCAACATCGCCGAACATGCGTTGATCGGCCGCGACGAGGCCGACCCGCTGCGCCAGGCGCGCACCACCCGCGCCAACCTGCTGGAGCGCGCGCTGGTGGCGCCGTACTGGGTCAACTACCACCTGGAACATCACCTGTTCACACAGGTGCCATGCTGGAAACTGCCGCGTGCGCATGCCTTGCTGCGCCGGCGCGGCGCCACCGCCGCCATGGAAGTGCAGACTGGCTATGCCGCGGTGCTGCGGCTGGCCACCAGCCACTGACGGGCCTTACCGGGGCTGTGCCCAAGCTGCCGCGGCCGGCCAGCGCGCGGTGGCGCCTCGCAGGCGCAGCCTAAAGCCGCGCCGGGCTCGCCACTGCGCAAGCGCTGTTCAATCACCTCAATCGTTAGCTCGACATGTTCCAGATTCGAGTTGACGTCGAGCGCCTGGCGGAACAGTTCAAGTGCGCGCCGCAGGTTGCCCTGTTGCAGGTGAATCTGCCCGGCACCCGACAAGGCGCCGAAGTGCCGCGGATTGCGCTTGAAGACTCAGCGCCGTCTTGCAGTGACTTCTCGTTCTCATCGGGCAGGAAGTAGATCGTCACGCGCTTGCACCGGCCCTCGGCAAAAGCCGGCCGGTGGCGGCGCGGCACGCTGATTGCCCGGGTGGGGTGTCGCCTGGAGCGGCTGATCAACTCACTTCAAAGGATGTCACGATGGACACTGCACTCACATCAAGCAACGTCATTTCTTCCGAACGGGTCGAAGGCACGGCTGTCTATGACACCGCCGGCGACAAGCTGGGTTCGATCGATGATTTGATGATCGACAAGCACAGCGGGCAGGTGCGCTACGCTGTCCTGGAGTTCGGCGGCTTCCTGGGCATGGGCACCGATCGGTACCCCTTGCCCTGGTCGATGCTGAAGTACGACACCACGCAAGACGGCTACGTCGTCCCGCTGGACAAGCGCACGCTCGAAGGCGCACCGAGCTATCAGGACGGCGACAAGCCCGACTACACCGACGACTACGGCCGCAAGGTGCACGACTATTACGGCGTGGGCTGGTTCTGACCGGCTACTGGTCAGAGGCGGCGCGAGGAGCGGTTTACGGCAATTTGTTCCGTTGAGCCGAGCCTCGCAAAGTCGGTCACTCAACCGTGACCGACTTCGCCAGATTGCGCGGCTTGTCCACATCCGTGCCCCTTGCGCAGGCGGTGTGATACGCCAGCAACTGCTAGGGCACCACGTGCAGGATGGGTGACAAGGCGCCGTAATGCTCGGGCATGCGGATGACGTGCACGCCGGGCTCGCTTTGAATGCGCGTGTCGTCGTCGGCGAAGACGAAGAGTTCGCCGCCGCGGGCGCGCACTTCCTGCAAGTTGCTCTTGAGCTTGTCCACCAAGGCGTCATTCGGCGCCACGGTCACCACCGGCATGGCCGCGGTCACCAGGGCCAGGGGGCCGTGCTTCAGCTCGCCGGCAGGGTAGGCCTCGGCGTGGATGTAGCTGATTTCCTTGAGCTTCAGCGCGCCCTCCAGCGCAATCGGGTAATGCAGGCCGCGGCCCAGGAACAAGGCGTTTTCCTTGCGTGCGAAGACTTCGGCCCAGGCAATGACCTGCGGCTCCAGCGCCAACACGCCCTGCACGGCCACGGGCAGGTGGCGCAGGGCCTTCAGGTGGGCGGCTTCCTGCGCATCGGTCAAGCGGCCGCGCACCTGCGCCAAGGCCAAGGTCAACAAGAACAGGCCGACGAGCTGGGTGGTGAAGGCCTTGGTGCTGGCCACGCCCACTTCAACCCCGGCGCGGGTGATGTAGGCGAACCGGCATTCGCGCACCATGGCGCTGGTGGCCACGTTGCAGATGGTCAGCGTGTGCGCCATGCCCTGTGCACGCGCATGTTTGAGCGCGGCCAGGGTGTCGGCGGTTTCACCGCTTTGGCTGATGGTCACCACCAGCGTGCGCGGGTTGGGCACGCTTTGGCGGTAGCGGTATTCGCTGGCAATCTCGACTGACGTGGGAATGCCGGCGATGGCCTCGAGCCAGAACTTGGCGGTGGAGCCCGAATAAAAGCTGGTGCCGCAGGCCAGGATCAGCACCTGATCCACTTCCTTGAAGACGGTGTGCGCACCGTCGCCAAACAGCTCGGGCGAAATGCCGGCCACGGCGTCGAGCGTGTCGGCAATAGCCTTGGGCTGCTCGAAGATTTCCTTCTGCATGTAGTGCCGGTACGGCCCGAGTTCGGCCGCGCCGCTGTGCGCCTGCACGGTGCGCACGGCGCGCTGCACGGGCTGGTAGCCGCCATCGGGCGTGCGCGCGCTGATCCAGACCTTGCCCAGTTGCACATCGACCACGTCGCCTTCTTCAAGGTAAGTGATCTGGTCCGTTACCCCAGCCAGGGCCATGGCGTCGCTGGCCAGGAAGTTCTCGCCCTGGCCAATGCCCAGGATCAAGGGCGAGCCTTCGCGCGCGCCCACCCCGCGCTGCGGCTCGTCACGGCAAAACACGGCGATCGCGTAGGCGCCGCGCAGCCGCAGGGTGGCGCGCTGCACGGCGTCGAACAGGTCGCCGTCGTACAGGTGGTTGATCAGGTGGGCAATGACTTCGGTGTCGGTCTGGCTGGTGAACTCGAAGCCCTTGGCCTGGAGTTCGGCGCGCAATTCGTCGTGGTTTTCGATGATGCCGTTGTGCACCAGGGCGATGCGCTGGTTCGAGAAATGCGGGTGCGCGTTGCGCAC
>JAYUPO010000458.1:0-2914 GCA_043760085.1 Burkholderiales bacterium | reverse complement strand
CAGGGTGCGCTGTTCTCGCGGCACTCGGCCAGCCAGCTCACCAACACCCTGGTCTACGAGGTGCAGCAAGGCACGCAGCAACTCGTGAATGCCGTGCTCACCCTGGTGAAGGATTCACTCACCTTGCTGGCCCTGTTGATCTACTTGTTTTGGTTGAACTGGACACTCACCCTGTTCGTGGCCCTGCTCTTCCCGGCCGTGGCCGCGGTGATGCGCGCCATGGGCAAGCGGCTGCACCGGCTCACCGTGGCCGGCCAGGGCGCCACCGACGAGCTGGCCTACGTGGTGGAAGAAAACGTGCTGGCCTGGCGCATCGTGCGCCTGCATGGCGCGCAGGCGCAGCAGATGCAGCGCTTTGAACACCACGGCAAGCTGCTGGCGCGGCTGATGCAAAAGTCAGTCGCGGCGGGCGCGACCATGACGCCCATCACCCAGGTGCTGGCGGCCTGCGCCTTGTCGGCCGTGATCGTCGCCGCGCTGTGGCAAAGCGCCGGCCAGGGCGCATCGGTGGGCAGCTTCGTGGCCTTCATCACCGCCATGCTGATGCTGGTGGCGCCGATCAAGCATTTGAGCGATGTGATGGCACCCATCACGCGCGGCCTGGCGGCGCTGGAGCGCGGGCTGGATCTGATCGCCACCACACCGGCTGAAGTGAGCGGCGGCGCCAGCAGTGCGCGCGCCCGCGGCGAGATCGAGCTGCGTGATGTCGTATTGCAATATCAAGACGACCAGGCGCCGGCGCTGGCGGGCTTGAACCTCACCATTCGTGCCGGCGAGATCGTGGCCCTGGTCGGCCCGTCGGGCGCGGGCAAGAGTTCGCTGGTGCAACTGCTGCCGCGCTTCATCGAGCCCACCGCGGGCAGCGTGTTGCTCGACGGCAAACCGCTGGCTGAATGGGACATCTGGGGCCTGCGCGCGCAGTTCGCGCTGGTGAGCCAGGATGTGGTGCTGTTCAACGACAGCGTGGCCGCCAACGTGGCGCTGGGCGCGGCTGTGGACGACAAGCGCGTTGAAGAGGCCCTGCGCAGCGCGCAATTGCTTGAATTCGTGCGCAGCCTGCCGCAGGGGCTGCACAGCCCGATCGGGCACAACGGCAGCCAGCTTTCAGGTGGCCAGCGCCAGCGCCTGGCGATCGCACGCGCGCTGTACAAAGACGCGCCGATCCTGATCTTCGACGAAGCCACTTCGGCGCTCGACAGCGAGAGCGAACGCGCCGTGCAGGCCGCGCTCGATGAACTGATGCGCGGGCGCACCACGCTGATCATTGCCCACCGGCTGAGCACCATCGAACATGCCCACCGCGTGGTGGCCATGGAGGCCGGGCGTATCGTTGAACAAGGCGCGCCGGCTGAGTTGCTGGCGCGCGGCGGGCTGTACGCGCGGCTGCACGCCCTGCAATTCAAGACCTGAAAAGGAGTCCAGGAACCGCCATGAACACCACCAGCCCGATCAGCCCGATAAGCCCCATCAGCCCCATCAGTCGTTACCCCGTTCCCGCCATTGCCGATCTGCCCGAAGACCTGCGCGCGCGGGTGCTTGAGGTGCAGGCGAAAACCGGCTTCGTGCCGAATGTGTTTCTCGCCCTGGCGCACCGCCCGGCCGAACTGCGCGCCTTCCTGGCCTACCACGACGCGCTGCTGCTGAAGGAAGGCGGCAACCTGAGCAAGGGCGAGCGCGAAATGATCATCGTGGCCACGTCAGCCGCCAACCACTGCCTGTACTGCGTGGTGGCGCACGGCGCGCTGCTGCGCATCTTTGAGAAGAAGCCGCTGCTGGCCGACCAATTGGCGGTGAACCACCGCAAGGCCGACATCACACTGCGCCAGCGCGCCATGCTCGACTTCGCCATGAAAGTGTGCCTGGATTCCGCCGCGCTGGAAGACGCCGACTTGCGCGCCTTGCATGCCCATGGCTTTGACGACGAAGACATCTGGGACATCGGTGCCATCGCCGCCTTCTTCGGCCTGAGCAACCGCATGGCCAACATGATGGGCATGCGGCCCAACGACGAGTTCTACTTGATGGGCCGCGTGCCGCGCGAGAAGAAGCCGGCTTGAAAGAAGCAGGCTGATTTGAATCGTTATGCCGCAGCGTCAGTTGAGGTAACCCGGGTTGGCCCGGTCGAGCTTGCGCAGCAGCGCCGGCCAGGCGATGCCGGCACCCAGGCCGGCGGTGGCGGTCTTCATCACCGCGTCCATGTTGGCCATGATGGCCGGGTTCACCAGGGTCAATTCACCGCCGCCTTGTGCGTCGATTTGAATGCGGCAGGTGTTCTCAAACGTGTACATGTTCAGGAACGCCTCGGCCACGCTCCTGCCCACCGTGAGCAGCCCGTGGTTGCGCAGCACCAAATACTTGGCAGTGCCCAAGTCAGCCTGCAAGCGCGGCTGCTCGTCTTCGCGCAGCGCCACGCCTTCATAGTCGTGGTAGCCAATGGACGCCAACACAAAGGTGCTCTGCTGGCTGATCGGCAGCACCCCGGCCTTCTGCGCACTCACCGCCACGCCGGCGCGCGAATGGGTGTGCAGCACGCACTGTGCGTCGTCGCGCGCCTGGTGCACGCAACTGTGGATCACGAAGCCGGCCGGGTTCACCGGAAAGGCGCTGTCGCTGAGCTTGTTGCATTGCTGGTCCACCTTCACCAATGACGACGCGGTGATCTCATCGAACATCAGCCCATAGGGGTTGATCAGGAAGTGGTGCTCGGGCCCGGGTATGCGCGCCGTGATGTGGGTGAAGACCAGATCGCTCCAGCCGTAAAGCGCCACCAGGCGGTAGGCGGCGGCCAGGTCGCAGCGCAGTTGCCATTCTTCGGCGCTGACGACTTCTTTCAATGACGGGATGTGCATGGTGATTCCTGGTTAAGCCGGGCCTGGGCCCCATCATGGTAGTGGGTCAGAACTTCAGTTGGAAC
>JAYUPO010000457.1:0-2930 GCA_043760085.1 Burkholderiales bacterium | reverse complement strand
CGCAGACCAGCATCTCGCTGGCTGGCGCACCGATGTGCTCCATGATGATGCGGTGATAAGGCGTGAACGCGGCTTGCGGGCAGGTGTGCAGGCCGCGCGCTCGCGCTGCGATCATCACGCTTTGCAGGAACATGCCGTAGTCCATCCAACTGCCCTGGCGCATGACCCGGCTGATGGTGAAGATCAACCCCACCGGTGCGCCGAAGAACTCGTAGTTGCGCCGGTGCTGTGCATGCATGCGCTGCTTGTCTGCCTTGCCGATGCCCAGCAGGCCATACAGATCCCAGCCCACCTTGCGCCGGCGCTCCAGGAACGGGCTGACCCATTCGGTGGGGTAGTACGGGTACTCCTCGGCGTGGCCTTTGCCATCGGGGTCATCAAAGGCGCGCTGCAGTTTGTCTGCCAGGCCCTGGCGCGCCGCGCCGGTGAGCACCGTCACCAGCCACGGCTGGGTGTTCGTGCCGGACGGCGCCCGCGACGCCACCCGCAGGATGTCTTCAATGTCGGCCTGCGGCACCGGCGTGGGCAGGAAGGCGCGGATCGACTGGCGGCTGGTCAGGGCGGCATCGACGGCGGCTTGCGTATCGACTGAGCGGTGCGGATTCATGGCGCCATTCTTCCATTGCGCGCCTACGCCGCCAGCGCCAGCTTCCCCGGGCTGATCTAGAGAAATCTCTCTAGACATTGCTGCGCCGCAACAAAAGAGCTTGCATGACATGGAGAAAACCCTATACTTCGTTTTATGTTGCAGCGCAGCAAACGTTGCACAGAGTTTGAACCTCAACCCTGAACCCGGAGATATCAACATGCTGACCGCCGAACAAGTCCTGGCCGCCCACAAGGCCAACGTCGAAACGATCTTTGGCCTGACGAACAAGGCCTTCGAAGGCGTTGAGCGCCTGGTCGAACTGAACCTGCAAGTGGCGCGCGCCGCCATCAGCGAAGCCGCTGCCAGCACCAAGGCTGCCCTGTCGGTGAAGGACGCGCAAGAGCTGATGGCTCTGCAAGCCCAGTACCTGCAACCTGCCGCCGAAAAGGCCGCCGCTTATGGCCGCCACGTCTATGACATCGCCGCCGCCACAGGCGCCGAAGTGACCAAGGTCGCCGAAGCCCAGGCTGCCGACGTGCAAGCCAAGGTGATGAGCCTGGTTGACAGCGCCGTCAAGAATGCGCCGGCTGGCAGCGAAAGCGCTGTGGCCATGGTCAAGTCGGCCGTGGCTGCTGCCAGCAACGCCTACGAGTCGGTGAACAAGGCCACCAAGCAAGCTGCCGAAGTGGCCGAAGCCAACTTCCAGGCGATGCAGAACACCGCTGTCAAGGCTGCCCAGGCTCCGGCCAAGGGCAAGCGCGCGTAAATCAAAGTAAAGGGAGCGCCGCTCGCCGCCTCTTCCCAAGGAAGTGGGGAACTTTCAAGAAGTGGGCGTATCCCATGAGGGCCACGGTCTGAATGACGTGGTCTCTTTGGATGGTTGTCTCCTCGGTACCTCCTGAATCCCCCTTTCAAGGTACCTTTACGGCCCGGCGCAAGTCGGGCCGTTTTCTTTTGTGGGCGGCAGTTCTGTGGTGCTCGGCGGCTGTTGCTTGCAGCATTGATTCACTCAATCCGTGAACCGGATAGCTGGTCTTTAGCCTGAATTTCATATTTAGAAATTAAGAAAAAGTATTTTTCAGGAATATGACAGGTCGATAGAGTCGCTCGCTGCACTGCAACATACGGGCACGCCGAGGCATGGACTGGGTAGCGATCATCAGCGGTTTCGGCGTCGGCGCCATCGTCGGCGTCACCGGCGTGGGCGGCGGCTCGCTCATGACACCGCTTTTGATGGGTGTGTTTCGCTTGAGCCCGGCCATGGCGATTGGCACTGATTTGTGGTTCGCAGCGCTGACCAAGGCAGGTGGCGCCGTGGCGCACCACCGCCATGGGCATGTTGACTACCGAATCACCGGCTTGTTGCTGCTGGGCAGCCTGCCAGCGGCGGTGGCCACCATAGCGCTGATGCACCTCACCGGCATCACCAAAGGCTGGGCGCAGGCCTTGACGTTCTCGCTTGGCGTTGCCCTGTTGCTCACCGCGGTGACGGTGGCCTACAAGCACGTTTGGCACCGCCTGGGCTTGCGGCTGGAAGCCTGGCTGCCCGAACGCCGCAAGCGCACCTTGACTGTGCTGGCCGGTGCGGTGCTCGGCGTGCTGGTGTCACTCAGCTCGATTGGCGCGGGTGCCCTTGGCGCCACGATCATCTTGCTGCTGTACCCGCGCCTGCCCACGCACCGCCTGGTGGGCACCGACATTGCGCACGCCGTGCCGCTCACGCTGGTGGCCGGCATTGGCCACGCCACGCTGGGCCATGTCGACTACGGCCTGCTTGTGCCGCTGCTGCTGGGTTCGCTGCCCGGCATTTGGCTGGGTGCACGCTTGACCAAGACGCTGCCCGAAACTCTGGTGCGCACGCTGCTGTGCGTGTCGCTCGTCACTGCCGGACTGAAAGTGATCCACTGACCATGTACACCTACTCCGACTTCGACCGCCAGTTCGTCCGCGCCCGCGCCGCGCAGTTTCGCGACCAGTTGCAGCGCCACCTTTCGGGCGAATTGCCCGAAGACGAATTCCGCCCGCTGCGGCTGCAAAACGGCTGGTACGTGCAGCGCCACGCACCCATGCTGCGCGTGGCCGTGCCTTATGGCGAACTGAGCAGCCGGCAGTTGCGCCAGTTGGCTCGCGTCGCGCGTGAATTCGACCGCGGCTATGGCCACCTCACCACGCGGCAGAACGTGCAGTTCAACTGGATCCCGCTGGAGCGCGCGGCCGATGTGATGGACCTGCTGGCCGAGGTTGACATGCACGGCATCCAGACCAGCGGCAACTGCATTCGCAACATCACCAGCGATGCCTTGGCCGGCGTGGCGCCCGACGAAGTGGTGGACCCACGGCC
>JAYUPO010000456.1:0-2933 GCA_043760085.1 Burkholderiales bacterium | reverse complement strand
ACCGCCTACCCTATCCGAAGGTCACACCCGGCGGACCGCCGGTTCGTCCTCAACGACACGTCGCTGACTCGATCCCGACCCTGCGCTGGGAGATCGCCGTCGCACTCGCCCAACTTCTGCTTGCCGTTCACAAACGCCAGAGCCAGTCGACGACGCGACTGAATGTGTGACACAGTAAGATTAAGAACTTGTCCGTAAATAGGAGGGCCCTGCGTTGAGACAAAAGGGCGATGGATGCTAGGCGCGAACCAGGGCCTTGGCTGGTGGCCAAGGCCCTGGTTTGCAACGACGCAGACGCGCCCTTTGGCCTCAACCCGAAGGGCCGGGGCCCTCCTATTTACGGACAAGTTCTAAGGCGATGGCAGCGACGCAGGCGCTTGCGGCAGGACGGGCTCACCCAGGTTGTGCATCAACCGGTTGGCCCAGGCAAAAATTGCGCTGGCGTGGAGCAGATCGATGATCTCTTCGTCACGCAGGCCCAGCGCGCGCAGCGGCGCCATGTCTTGCGCGCTCAGGCTTTCCGGGCGCTGGGTCACGGCTTGCGCGAAGTGGGCGATGGTGCGTTCACGCTCGCTGCTGCCGGCCTGGCTCGGGTTGGTGAAAACCTGCTCCACGGTGTCGGTGCGCCGCGCCAGTTGGGCATAGCGCTGCGCATGCACCGCGCTGCAGTAAACGCAGCCATTGGTGACCGACACCACCATCGCCCCCAGCTCGCGTTCTGCGCGCGGCGCGCCACCATTGGCGTACATGATCGCGTTGTACGCCGCAGAGCGGTGCTGCAGCATGCGCGGCTGGTGGATCAGGGTGAGGTAGTACTCGGAGCTTCGCGCCTGCGCATGGCTGGCGTCCAAAACCTCCAGTTGCATAGGCGTGGCTTGTTCGACCTTGACCGGTTGCAGCCACGAGCGCCACTGCAAGGTCTCGTTCGTGAAGCCATTGATGCGGATGGTGGGCTGGCGCACTGGGGTGTCTTCGTGCTGCGCGCCTCGGTATTCGCCGGCCTGCGTGCTTGCTTGATGCGGCTGAGCCAAGGCACGCAGGCCGGCGACAACCCGGGTCTGGTACGACAAGAACGCCACCAACTGCGCCAGCGCCACGATGGCAGCATCGGTCAGGCCCGCGGCCTGCAAGGCTTGCATGGCGGCACGGTCGCCCAGGCGCGGCTCGCGGGTCAACAGTTCAGCCCACTTCAGCATGGCGGGCAAGGCGCTCGCGGGCGCTTCAGCCGCGCGTGCGGGGTCAACCAGCAGCGTCCGGTAATGGGCTGCCAGGGCACTTGCGCCCGAGCAGTTGCAACAGTGCACCGCAACGCGCAAACGGTCGGCCGTGTGCAGGCCGGCAACTGCTTCGAACAGCAACGCATCGTGGCTGGCCTGCGTGTGCTCAACAACCGTGCCGCGAAAGCGCCGTGCCGCATGCAGCGCGTGGCCGCTGGCCAGGCCGGCAGCGGCAGCCACAACATCCAGGCTGGGTTGGGCTTCGCTCATCGTGGTTGCTTTCAAGTTTGTGTGCCAGGCAGGGGTGAGGCCACCCACTCGTCACCAAACACTTCCGGTTCAGCATAGGCCTGCATGCGCGCAAAGTGGTGCTCAATGTCTTCGGCCCAGAGCAGCCCGGCCAGGGCAGTGGCCAGGCGCAAGGCACCGTCGCTGATGGCCGGGATGTCACCAGTGATCACGCCCAGCGACAAGGCCGCCGGGTAGGTGAAGCAATGAATGCGTTCCAGGCCCGGGCAGGACTGGCCGTGCTTGGCCTGGAATTCGAAGTCCTGCCCCAGGTCGGGCGACGCGGCGAGCTCGTCATCTTCCAGGCCCGGCTCAATGGGCCAACGGTCGGCCCACACGCGCACGTGCGGTGCCACGTGGCGCAACATGGGGCGCTGTGTCCAGTCCACCGCAAAGCCGGTGGCAAAGATCAGGAAGTCCAACTCAATGGGGCCGCGCGACGTCTGCACCTGCAACGCACCGCCCTGAACCTCGGCGCCCTGCACCGCACAGCCCAGATGAAAGAAGGCATTGGCGTGGCGCGAAACGCGCAAGGTGCTGCCGCGCGGCGGTGGCACCTGTTGCGCATGGATGTATTGGCGCACGCGCCACTTCCATTCATCGGGCAGCCGGCCGTGCCCATGCACAAAGCCTGGGTTGCCGGCACCCTTGCCTTTGTTGATGCGCGGAATGTCGCTGCGCCGCACCAGCAGGTGTACCCGCTCGGCGCCGGCTTCCAGCGCGGTGGCTGCACTGTCCATGGCCGATGCTCCCGCACCCACCACCCCCACGCGCAAGCCGCGCAGCGCGCTGTGGTCAGCCTCATCAGCCGAATGCCACCAGCGTGTGCGCGCCAGCGTGTGGGCCCAGCCCGGCACCACGCTGCCACCCAAGCCGGCGCGGCCGGTGGCCAGCACCAGGCGCCGCGCCCAGCGTGTGATGGCCGCAGCGCCAGGCACAGCCAGGCGCAGTTCAACCAGACCGCCGCCACGCGGCCAGACATCCGTGACGCAATGTTCGTTGTGCACGTGCAAGCCGAGCACCTGGCGGTACCAGCGCAAATAGTCCATCCACTGCAGGCGCGGAATTTTGTCCAGCGCCTCCCAGGCTGCCGCACCGAATTGCGCTTCGAACCAGGCCCTGAATCCCAGCGAAGGTATGCCCAGGGCAGGCCCGGCCAATTGCTTGGGCGAGCGCAGCGTGTCCATGCGCGCGGTGGTGGCCCAGGGCCCTTCCAGGCCGGCCGGCGCGGCGTCGTAAACATCGACCTGCATGCCACGGTGTTGCAGCGCCGCCTGCAGCGCCAGGCCCGACATGCCGGCGCCGATGATCGCAACATCGGCCACGGCCTGGCCGTTGTGCACTAACGTGGGCGTCCAGCGGGCACTGGGCAGTTGCAGCACGGCCAGCTCATAGGCCAGGCGTTGTTGCAAGGCAGGCAGGCCGCCG
>JAYUPO010000455.1:0-2938 GCA_043760085.1 Burkholderiales bacterium | reverse complement strand
GCCGTCTTCGCGCATCGAGCGCAAACCGGCGGCTTCAGCGGCCACGAAGATCTGGCTTTCGGCGGCGCGGCTGTGGATCAGTGCGCGCAGTTTGTCGTCGGCCACCATCAGCTCGTACACGCCAGTGCGGCCCTTGTAGCCGGTCTGGCCGCACTGTTCGCAACCCACGGGGTGGTAGCGGCCACGTGCATCGGGCTTCTTGCACACCACGCACAATTTGCGCACCAGGCGCTGCGCCAGCACGCCGAGCAGCGAGCTGCTCAGCAAGAAGGGCTCGACGCCCATGTCGATCAGGCGCGTGACGGTGCTGGGCGCATCGTTCGTGTGCACCGTGGCCAGCACCAGGTGGCCGGTGAGCGAGGCCTGGATGGCGATCTGCGCGGTTTCATAGTCGCGGATCTCACCGATCATGATGACTTCCGGGTCTTGGCGCAGGATGGCGCGCAGGGCCTTGGCGAAGGTGAGGTCGATCTTGGCGTTGACCTGCGTTTGGCCAATGCCGGCCAACTCGTATTCGACCGGGTCTTCGACCGTGAGCACGTTGGTGCTGGTGGTGTCGATGCGGCCCAATGACGCATACAGCGTGGTCGTCTTGCCCGAGCCGGTGGGGCCGGTGACGAGCACGATGCCGTGCGGCTGGTGCACCAGTTTGTCAAACGCCGTGAGCACGTCGCCGCTCATGCCCAGGCCTTCGAGCGTGAACTTCGATTCGCTCTTGTCGAGCAAGCGCAGCACGGCGCGCTCGCCGTGGCCGGTGGGCAAGGTGGACACGCGCACGTCGATGGCGCGCGCGCCGATGCGCAGCGAAATGCGGCCGTCTTGCGGCAAGCGCTTTTCGGCGATGTCGAGCTCTGCCATGATCTTCAAGCGCGAGATCAGTGCCGCATGCAGTGCCTTGTTAGGCTGCACCACTTCACGCAAGCTGCCGTCGACCCGAAAGCGCACCGCGCTGGAACGTTCGTAGGGTTCGATGTGGATGTCGCTGGCGCCGTCTTTCGCGGCCTGCGTGAGCAGGGCGTTGAGCATGCGGATGATGGGCGCGTCGTTGCTGGCTTCGAGCAAGTCTTCAACGGCCGGAATGTCTTGCATCAGGCGGCTCAAGTCGACCGCGCTTTCGACCTCACCCACCACCGACAGCGCGCTGCCCTCGCCACCCGAATACGACGTGGCGATGCGTTGCGACAGCGCGGCGCCATCGTGGTTTTCAAAAATATCGACATCGAACAGCCGCTGCACTTCAGACAAGGCCGAGGGCGTTGCGTTCTCCCCCACCCACAGCACCATCTGTTCGCCGTCGTCTTCGAGCAGCAGGTTGTGCGCCTTGGCAAAGGCGTACGGCAAGGGGTGGCGTGAACGCATCAGGCGCCCCGACTCACTTGCCGGCCGGCACGCTGGCCGGCGCACCAGCAGGCTGGGGCGCGCGCATCGGCGGCAATACCGGCGCATCGCCAATGGGCAGCAGCACGTTGGGCGTGGGTTGCTTGTCCTTCTGCTGCGAGCGGATGGTGTCGTAGCGATCCAGGCTGAGGGTGTCGGACGTTTCCTGCGAGCGGATCACCACCGGGCGCAAGAACACCATCAGGTTGCTCTTCACGCGCCGGCGCTGTTCGCCCTTGAACAGCCAACCCAGCACGGGCACATTGGCCAGGCCGGGCACACGGCCTTCGTTGTCGGTGTACTCGTCCTTGAGCAAGCCACCCAGCACCATGGTCTGGCCGTCGTCGATGACCACGGTGGTTTCGATCGCGCTCTTTTCGGTGGTCGGGCCATTAGCCGAATTCTGTGTGACTGCCGAATTCTCCTGGTAGATCGTCATGCGAATTGTGCCGCCTTCACCGATCTGCGGCTTCACCCGCAGCGTCAGGCCCACGTCTTTGCGCTCGATGGTCTGGAACGGGTTGGTGGCGCCCGTGCCCGTGCCAGTATTGGTGAACGTGCCGGTGACGAAGGGCACGTTGGAGCCGATCACGATCTTGGCTTCTTCGTTGTCCAGAGTCATGAGCGTTGGCGTTGACAGCACATTGGCGCCGACATTGGTTTCCATGAACCGCGCCAGCGCGCCCAAGGTGTAGAAGTCGCCCACTTTTTTCAGCACGCCAATGTTCAGGCCGGCCGGAATGGGCGACGACAGGGCCGCGTTGGCCGAGTTGCGACCACCGGCCACGGCCGCGGTGAGGTTGACGATGTTGGCATTGCCAGTGCCGAAGTTGGTGCCGGCGCCGACGATGGAGCCATCGCCTTTGTTGCCGAACAGGTTCTGCCACTGGACGCCCAGCTCGGCAGCCTTTTCAACATCGACCTTGACGATCATCGACTCCACAAAAATCTGCGCACGCCGCGAGTCAAGCTGTTCGATCACGTTGCGCAGTTGGCGATACAGCGGCTCAGCGGCGGTGATGATCAAGGAATTGGTGGAAGGGTCGGCCTGGATGAAGCCGCCCGTTGAGGGCCCTTGCGACGCTTGAACGGGTGCCGTGGCCGCCGTGGCGCCGCCGGCGGCCGTGATGGTTTGCGCAGCCGGGGCGGGGGTGCTGGCGCCCACGCCGCCGCCGGCACCTGCGCTGAAGGCCGCGCGCAGCACAGCGGCGAGTTTGGTGGCGTCGGCGTTCTTCAGGTGCACGACCCAGATGTTGCCGCCCGGGCCGCCGCCGGCGCGGTTGTTGGCATGGTCGAGCTTTTCGATGATGCCTTTGATGCTGGCCATGCGCGCCGGGTTGGGCGCGCGAACGCTCAGCGAATTGCTGCGCACATCGGCCACCACGCTGGTGGCGCCGCCGCCGCCTGCGCCGGGCAGGCCGGGCGTGCCCGGCGCGCCGCTGCTTTCAGCCAGGCGCTGCACCAGGCCGACGATGTCGCTGGCCACGGCGTGGCGCAACGGCACGATTTCCAGGTCAGTGGCCGCGGGCTGGTCGAGCGCGGCAATGATCTTGGCGATGCG
>JAYUPO010000454.1:0-7509 GCA_043760085.1 Burkholderiales bacterium | reverse complement strand
CCGACGGCGGCGGCCGCAATCTGGCGCCGCGGCCGCTGGAAACCTTGCTTTCGGGCGCGGCGGCGTGCAGCGCTTACGACGTGGTGTTGATCCTGAAGCGTGGCCGCCACGAGGTCACCGACTGCCAGGTGAAAGTGACCGCCGAGCGCGCTGACACCGACCCCAAGGTCTTCACCCGCATCCACATGCAATTCGTGGTGACGGGCAAGAGTTTGGCGGATGCGGCAGTGTCCCGCGCCATTGAGCTATCGCATCAGAAATATTGCTCGGCCACCAGCATGCTGGCCAAGACCGCGGCGATCACCAGCGGCTACGAGGTGCGCGCCGCTTGAATGCGCTTCGGCTTGTGCTGCGCCGACGCCGAACAAATCCCCGCGGATGCGCGCACCGCGAGGGACTTGGGCTTGTCAGAGGTGATGCGCCGTGGTGGTCATCACCTTGGCCGCAGCACGCATGGCCAGGCGCAGCGGCAGCGGCAATTCGGCGGCGCCGGCATGCACCGCGTTTTCGGCATGCTGGCGTTCTTCAATCTTCATTTGCTCGACGATGGCACGCGACGCCGCATCTTCCACGGGCAAGCGGTCCAAGTGCCCTGCCAGGTGTTGTTCCACCTGGCGTTCGGTTTCGGCCACGAAGCCCAGGCTGTGTGCGTCGCCCATGCGCCCGGCGACCAGGCCCATGGCAAAGGCGCCGGCATACCAAAGCGGGTTCAGCAGGCTGGGCCGGCTGCCCAGCTCGGCCAGGCGCTGCGCCGTCCAGGCCAAGTGGTCGGTTTCTTCGCGGGCGGCCTGGGCCAGTTGCTCGCGCAGCACCGGGTTGCGCGTGGTCAGGGCCTGGGCCTGGTACAGCGCTTGTGCACACACTTCGCCAACATGGTTCACCCGCATCAGGGCACCCGACAGGCGGCGCTGCGCGTCATTCAGTTCAGTGGTTGGCGCGCCGGTCGGGGCGGCCGGGCAAGGGCGCGCGGCCAGCGCCGTGCCGCCGAGCGTTCGCAAAGCCATGTCGAAAGTGTTAATGGCCTGGTCGATGGTGTTCATCTGCTGAGCATACGCCCGCGACTTGGCGTAACACCGCTTGTGAGGCCGTCTGCATGTGGCGTCGCTCGTTGTTCTCAGACAACATTCAAGGCCGAATTCGAGGCCAAGTCTTTGCAAGCGGCAGAGCGCTCTGGTGCAATAGCGCCAGCTTCCGATGAGGAGGTTGGTCAGATCAACCCCACCTTCCCTGGGGACCCGGGTGAACCCACCAATCGGGACCTCTTGTTCAACTTAGGAGATAGTCGCAATGAAGAAATCAATGCTCGCCCTGGCGGTGCTCGGCTCGTTCGCCAGCGTCGCTGCGGCCCAATCGTCGGTGACCCTGTTTGGTGTTGTTGACCTGTCCTTGCTCAGCGTGAAGAATTCCAGTGGTTCGCAAAAGCTGATGCGCAATGACAGCTACAACAGCAACCGCCTGGGCTTCCGTGGCACGGAAGATCTGGGCGGCGGCCTGAAGGCCAATTTCTGGCTCGAAGCCGGTATGGAAAATGACGTCGGCAATGCGGGTGGCCTCGCCGCCAACCCGCAGCCCGCAGTTTCGGGTGGCACCAAGTTCTTTGGCCGTCGTTCATACGTCAGTTTGGAAGGCGCGTTCGGTGAAGTTCGCCTGGGTCGTGAGTACACGCCCCAGTTCTGGAACACGACCATTTTTGATGCCTTCGGCACCAACGGCCCCGGCAGTTTGTTCAATGTGTCCAATGGCCTGACTGGCCTGGGTACCGGCGCTGGCACCTTCGTTCGCGCTGACAACATGATCGTGTATGGCCTGCCCACTAACCTGGGTGGTCTGTACGGTCAAGTGGGCGTGTCGGCTGGTGAAAACTCGACCACCACCAACAGCTACAACAAGCATTCCAGCTTCCGTGTGGGTTACGCGGCTGGCCCGATCAACGTTTCCGTTGCTGCGGGTACCACCAAGGTAGGCGGCGGCGCGACGTTCAAGATGGCAAACGTCGGCTTGTCCTACAACATGGGCTTCGCCAAGTTCTCGGGCCTCATCAACACCACCAAGGCCAGCGCCACTGGCCGCAAGGAAACGCTCACGCACTTGGGCATGAACATGCCCTTGGGTCAGTCTGAAATCCGCGCTGGCATTACCCGCAGCGACAACTCGGGAACGGGCTTCACCACTGTTGATGCCACCCAACTCGCCGTGGGTTACGTCTACAACCTGTCCAAGCGTACCGCGCTGTACACCGACTTCTCGCGCATTTCCAACAAGGCCGGTGCCAACTTCACCGTTAGCCGTACTGGCGCTCCCAACGCCCTGGGCGCTTCGTCGCGCGGCATCGACTTCGGTGTCCGTCACGCATTCTGATCTCGGCTAGCGGGCCGCACACACGGGCCCGCCATCACCGAACCGAAAGGCCACCGCAAGGTGGCCTTTTTTTGTCTCCTTGAAGTGAACACCTGTTCCTCAGGTGACACCGTGACCCCACGTTTTCCCGTTCCTGCCGCGTCTGCTGGCGCGCCATCATCACGCCGCGCCCGAGCTTGGGTGCTGCCACCGCCGAATCCCCCGCTGCATGCTGGTTTTCATTCTTCGTCGTCTCGTACAAGCCCTGGTGGTGATGCTCACCGTGGCCTTCATCGCCTTCATGCTGTTCCAGCATGTCGGCGACCCGGTGTCAAACATGCTGGGCCAGGACGCGACGCAAGACCAGCGCGAGCAACTGCGCAAAGACCTGGGGCTGGACGAGCCCTTTCCGGTTCAATTCGCGCGCTTCGTGGGCAATGCCGTTCGAGGTGACTTTGGCCTGAGCCTGCGCCAGGGGCGCAAGGTGTCTTCGTTGATCGTCGAACGCTTGCCGGCCACGCTGGAGCTGGCTTTTTGCGCTGCCGTCATCGCCTTGGTGATGGGTATTCCGCTGGGTGTGTATGCCGCGCTGCGGCGTGGCCGTTTCTCGTCGCAAGTGGTGATGACGGTGTCGCTGCTTGGCGTGTCCTTGCCGGTGTTCCTGATCGGCATCCTGTTGATCTTGCTGTTTTCGGTGGTGCTCAAATGGCTGCCCAGCTTTGGCCGTGGCGATGTGGTGGCGCTGGGCAGTTGGAACACCGGGCTGCTGAGCGTGGATGGGCTGAAGCACCTGATCCTGCCGGCGCTGACCTTGTCGATCTTTCAGCTCGCCTTGATCCTGCGCCTGGTGCGCTCTGAAATGCTGGAAGTGCTGCGCACCGACTACATCAAGTTCGCCCGCGCCCGCGGCCTGAGCGACCGCGCGGTCTACTTCAGCCACGCCCTGCGCAACACGCTGGTGCCGGTGCTCACCATCACCGGCTTGCAGCTCGGCGGCCTGATCGCCTTCGCCATCATCACCGAGACGGTCTTCCAGTGGCCTGGCATGGGCCTGCTGTTCATCCAGGCCGTGCAGTTTGCCGATGTGCCGGTGATGGCCGCCTACCTGTGCCTGGTGGCGCTGATCTTCGTGGTCATCAACCTGGTGGTCGACTTGCTTTACTTTGCCGTGGACCCGCGCCTGCGCGTGGAGTCCAGCGCACCGGCCCATTGAGCCGACATGGCCGCTGAAGCCCGCACCGTGAACACCGCCGCCACGCCCAGCGCCTTGGCGCGCTTTCTCGACGGCGACGTCTGGCACAGCTATAAAAATTCACCGATGGCCATCGTGGCCTCGGTCATCGCCTTCATCTGCGTGTTCTGTGCCGTCTTCGCCGGCTGGGTGGCGCCGCACAACCCGTTCGACCTGGCCACCGTGGAGCTTAACGATTCACGTCTGCCACCAGCCTGGCTGGAAGGCGGCAGGGCAACGTACCTGTTGGGCACCGACGACCAAGGCCGCGACATGCTCTCGGCCCTGATGTACGGCGCACGCATCTCGCTGTTGGTGGGTGTGGCGTCGGTGATCGTGTCCATGTTCGTCGGCGTGGGGCTGGGCTTGCTCTCCGGCTTCGTGGGTGGGCGCACCGATACCTTCATCATGCGCGTGTGCGACGTGATGCTGTCATTCCCGTCGATCCTCATCGCCTTGCTGATCTTCGGCGTGGCGCGTGCCATGTTCCCGAACGCCGACACCACCTTGGCCTTCGGCGTGCTGATCGTGGCCATCTCGCTCAGTGGCTGGGTGCCCTATGCGCGCACGGTGCGCGGCTCCACGCTGGTCGAGCGCAACAAGGAATACGTGCAGGCGGCCCGTGTGATCGGTGTGCCGCCGCATCGCATCATGGCCCACCATGTGTTGCCCAATGTGCTGGGCCCAGTGCTGGTGCTGGCCACCATCCAGGTCGCGGCAGCCATCATCACCGAGGCCACGTTGTCGTTCCTGGGCGTGGGCGTGCCGCCCACCTCGCCGTCGCTGGGCACCTTGATCCGCATCGGCAACGACTTCCTGTTTTCCGGCGAATGGTGGATCGCCATCTTCCCCGGGATCATGCTGATCCTGATCGCGCTGAGCGTGAACCTGCTCGGCGACTGGCTGCGTGACGCACTCAACCCGCGGTTACGCTGAGATGAAACAGCCCCCACGCTCACTGCGTTCGCTGCCCCCCGAGGGGGCGCGTCAGTACCTTCGGGCGGCCGCGCGGTACTGACATGGCCACACCGCTGCTCGAAGTAAAAAACCTGCGGGTGGAATTTCCCACCCGGCGCGGCACCCTGCTGGCGATCGACGATGTGTCGTTTGACATCGCTGCCGGTGAAGTGCTCGGCGTGGTGGGTGAATCGGGCGCCGGCAAGTCACTCACCGGTGCGGCCATCATCGGCCTGCTGGAGCCGCCCGGGCGCATTGCCGGCGGCGAAATCTGGCTCGAAGGCCAGCGCATCGACAACCTGCCGCCGGCGGCCATGCGGGCCATTCGCGGCCGGCGCATCGGTGCCATCTTCCAAGACCCGCTCACTTCGCTGAACCCGCTGCACACCGTGGGCCGGCAGTTGATTGAAACCATCCAGACGCACCTGGGCCTGAGCAATGTGCAAGCCCGTGCGCGCGCGGCCATGCTGTTGCAGGAAACCGGCATCCCCGCGGCCGAACAGCGGCTCGACCAGTACCCGCACCAGTTTTCAGGCGGCATGCGCCAGCGCGTGGTGATCGCCTTGGCGCTGGCGGCTGAACCCAAGCTGATCGTGGCCGACGAGCCCACCACGGCGCTGGATGTGTCGATCCAGGCGCAGATCATTGCCCTGCTCAAGCGCCTGTGCAAAGACCACGGCGCGGCGGTGATGCTGGTCACGCACGACATGGGTGTGATCGCCGAAACCTGCGATCGCGTGGCGGTGATGTACGCCGGGCGCATTGTTGAAGTGGGCCCGGTACGCGATGTCATCCACCAGGCCGCGCACCCCTACACGCGCGGCCTGATGGGCTCGATACCGGCGATGGACGACGACCGCGAGCGCCTGGCGCAAATCAGCGGCAGCATGCCGCGGCTGAACGCCATCCCCGCCGGTTGCGCGTTCAACCCGCGCTGCCAACACGTGTTCGAGCGCTGCCGCGTCGAACGGCCCGATCTGCGAGCGGCCACGGCCACCCGGGCGGCCTGCTGGTTGCATCAAGGCGGGGCCGCCGAATGACGCCTCTTGTGCAGGTGCAAGACCTGGCCAAGACGTTTGATGTCTCGGCGCCCTGGCTGAACCGGGTGGTCGAAGGCAAGGCGCGCCAGTTCGTGCATGCGGTCGATGGCGTGAGCTTCAGCATCGAGCGCGGCAAGACGCTGGCCCTGGTGGGCGAATCCGGTTGCGGCAAGAGCACCGTGGCGCGCCTGCTGGTGGGCCTGCACGCGCCCACACGCGGCAGCGTTCACTTCGACGGCCAGGACACGGCCGTGTTGAAGAGCAGCGCGACCGATTTGCGCAAGCTGCGCCGGCGCATGCAGATGATTTTCCAGGACCCCTATGCCAGCCTGAACCCGCGCTGGAAGGTGTTGGCCATCGTGGGCGAGCCGCTGCGCGAACATGGTTTGGCCGATGCGGCTGTGCTGCGCGACAAGGTGGCCGCCCTGCTGCATGCGGTGGGCCTGGGCGCGGTGGACATGGACAAGTTCCCGCACCAGTTTTCCGGTGGCCAGCGCCAGCGCATCTCGATTGCCCGCGCCCTGGCCACGCAGCCCGAGTTCCTGGTTTGCGACGAGCCCACTTCGGCGCTCGATGTGTCCGTTCAAGCCCAGGTGTTGAACCTGATGAAAGACCTGCAACGCCAGCAGGGCCTGACTTATCTCTTCATCTCACACAACCTGGCCGTGGTGCGGCACGTGAGCGACCAGGTGGGTGTGATGTACCTGGGCCGCCTGGTCGAGCTGGCCGACAAGGCGGTGCTGTTCAACGCGCCGCAGCACCCGTACACGCGCATGCTGCTCGATGCGATACCCGATGTGCACATGTCGGGGCGCTCGCGCACGCCCGTGCAGGGCGAGGTGCCCAACCCCCTGAACCCGCCCACGGGGTGCAGCTTCCACCCGCGCTGCCCGCTGGCCAATGAACGCTGCAAGACCGAACGGCCGCTGCTGTTGGCCATCAGGGGTGTGCAGATTGCCTGCCACGCCGTGCAGGAAGGGCGCCAGCCAGCTTGATCGGGGTCAGCCCGCGTCGAAGCTGCGCTCACCGCGGTACAAAGACTCCAGCGTTTCGCGCTCGCGAATCAGCTGTACCCGGCCAACGTCGACCATCACCTCGGCGGCGCGGCCGCGGCTGTTGTAGTTGCTGGCCATGGCCATGGCGTAGGCGCCGGCTGAAAGTATCGCCAGCACATCGCCTTCACGCAGCGCCAGCGCGCGCTCGCGGCCCAGCCAGTCGCCTGATTCGCACACCGGGCCCACCACGTCCCAAGTCAGGGCCGCATCGGTGCGCGGCTGGCATGGCACGATGGCCACCCAGGCGTTGTAAAGCGCCGGGCGCAGCAGGTCGTTCATGGCCGCATCGACGATGCAGAAGTTCTTCAGTGCGCCGGGCTTGAGCACCTGCACCTCGGTGAGCAAGACGCCGGCGTTGCCCACCAGCGAGCGGCCAGGTTCCACCAGCAACTTGCGCTGGCCATGGCCGCGCGCATCCAGGCGCTGCAGCACCTGGTGCATCAACACATCGGCCGGTGGTGGTGTTTCATCGGCGTAGGCGATGCCCAGGCCACCGCCGACATCGACATGCGCGATGGCGATGCCAGCGGCCTCAACCGCCTCGACCAAATCGAGCAGCCGGTCGATCGCATCCAGGTACGGCTCGGTCTGGGTGATCTGCGAGCCGATGTGGCAGTCGATGCCCACCACCTGCAAGCCCGGCAAGCTGGCGGCGCGCCGGTAGGCGGCCACGGCTTCATCGTGCGCGATGCCGAATTTGTTGCCCTTCAGGCCGGTGGAGATGTAGGGGTGGGTGCGGGCATCCACGTCAGGGTTGACGCGCAGGCTCAACCGCGCCGTGCGGCCGCAATCAACCGCCACGGCCGACAGCCGCTCAAGCTCGCTCGTGCTTTCCACATTGAAACAGCCCACGCCGGCTTGCAGCGCCAGGCGCATTTCGGCCGCGGTC
>JAYUPO010000453.1:0-7518 GCA_043760085.1 Burkholderiales bacterium | reverse complement strand
CTCGCCACGAGAAGCTTGCCAACGCGGCGCGCTACCCAGCGACGGACTCTGTCCTCGAATGGGGGAACGAGGTCCTCGCTCTCGACCAATATCTGATTGAAGGCTTTCTCGACAAGCCGCTGAGGGTACTGGTCGAAGGGAAAGGCGGTAAGCCAGAGCAAGGCTGGCGATCAATTCGCCTGCTCCAGGCCTACTTCGAGGCCAATGGTCAAATGCCGCAGGACGCCGAGGCCATCGTCGCACCGCTTAAGACGCTGCACAACCTGCGAACGCCGCTGCGCGGTCACTCCGCAACATCGACCAAGCGGGCAGCAGAAGCCAATGCCCGTGAGGCCTTCGGAACGCTGCGCGCACACTACATCGAACTCGCCGGCAACTGCGACAGGGTGCTGGATACGATCCTGAAGACCTTCGAGATTGATGATCCCCATCGCAAGGATTGAAGTTGATACTGTCGAATGCCCTTGCCCATCAATTCCTCGCCACCGCCACCAGCCCCTGCCACCGCTTGATGAAGTCAACGCGCTTGCCCGCCGCCTCATCCACATCAATGGCAAAAACCTTGATGCTCGAAAGCGCCGGCAGTTGCACATGCTGCGCCACATCAATGTCCTGGCGCGCGGGGCGGCGGTAGGCGGCCAGCAACAGCTCGGTTTGCACTTCCTTGCTCAGCGAATGGTCACAGGCGCGGCGTGCCAGTTCACCGGCAGGCGCACCTTTGACGAGCGCGAAATGTTCGGCCGTGGTGAAGGTGCCGTCAGCTCAAGCCTTCGATGCGGATGCTCATTAGCTTCCCGCTGCGTGGTGCATCGGGTCAACGCGGCAAGCCCACATCCGCCAGCGCAGGCCGTTGCGCCAGCGCCTCGTTCATCACCTGTTCCACATGCGCCAGGTCTTCGCCTTGCAAGGCCAGGCGCGGCGCTCGCGTGCGCCAGGTGCCGCGGCCCATGCGGTGTTCGCACCACTTGATGCATTGCACCAGGTCAGGCCGCGCATCAAGGTGCAGCAGCGGCATGAACCATTCATACAGCGGCATCAGCTCGGCCATGCGGCCGGCGCGCGCCAGGCGGAACAGGGTTTCGCCCTCGCGTGGGAAAGCATTCGACAGGCCCGAGACCCAGCCCACCGCGCCCATGGCCACGCTTTCCACCACCACGTCGTCGAGCCCCGCAAAGAGCACGAAACGATCGCCCACCCGCTTGCGCGTGTCGATGAAACGGCGGGTGTCGCCCGAGCTGTCTTTGAAGCACACGATGGTGTCGCAATCGGCCAGCGTGGCCAGGATGTCGGGCGTGATGTCGTTCTTGTAGATCGGCGGGTTGTTGTAGACCATCACCGGCAAGTCGGTGGCGCTGGCCACCGCGCGAAAGTGCGCCGCTGCTTCATGCGGCTTGGCTGAGTACACGAGTGCGGGCATGAGCATGATGCCGTCGACCCTGGCCTGCGCCGCGGCGCGCGCGGTCTCGATGGCAAACGCCGTGGTGAACTCGGCCACGCCGCAAATCACCGGCACGCGGCCGGCGGCCACGCTGCGCGCCGCTTCCATGATCTGCGCCTTTTCAGCGCGCGTGAGCGAGGTGTTTTCGCCCACAGTGCCGCAGATGATGAGACCCGACACACCGTCGCGAATGAGGGCGTCGATGACGCGCGCGGTGGCGTCCACATCAAGCGACAGGTCTTCCTTGAACTGGGTGGTGACGGCAGGGAACACGCCCTGCCAGCCGATGGCTGAACTCATGGTGGAATCTCCGTGCGGTGAAGGGGGATGATGCAACGTAAGCGCCCGGCCACTGCGGCCACTGAATTCTCGGTAACGCATATTGACAACGCGCGTCAAGCCCTGCACCGCCTGCTGCGAACCAAAGCCCGAACACGATCACGCAAAGCATGAACCCCCTGCCCACCCCCACCCGCATCATCGACTCCCACACCGGTGGCGAGCCCACGCGGCTCGTGGTCAGCGGCGGCCCTGATCTGGGCGGCGGCACGATGGCCGAGCGGCTGGCGCGCTTTCGCGGCGAACACGATGCCTGGCGCCGTGCGCTGGTCAACGAGCCGCGCGGCAACGATGTGCTGGTGGGCGCGCTGCTCACCGAACCCGTTCAAGCCGGCAGTGTTTGCGGTGTGATCTTCTTCAACAATGTGGGCTTCATCGGCATGTGCGGCCACGGCACGATCGGTGTGGTGGCCACGCTGGCTTACCTGAAACGTTTGGCACCTGGCGTGCATGCCATCGACACGCCGGTGGGCACGGTGGCGGCCGAGCTGCATGCCGATGGCAGCGTGACGGTGGCCAACGTGCCGGCCTGGCGGCATGCGCGCCAGGTGGCAGTGCCAGTCAAGGGCCACGGCCTGCTGCATGGCGACGTGGCCTGGGGCGGCAACTGGTTTTTCCTGTGCCATGACCATGGCCTGGCCATCGAGAAAGCGAACATCCCGGCCTTGCTGGCGCTGAGCAACGCCGTGCGCCAGGCCTTGCCCGCAGCCGGCATCACCGGCGCGCAGGGCGCCGAAATTGATCACATCGAATTGCTGGCCCCCGCCCACACACCCGGGCACCATGGGCGCAGCTTCGTGCTGTGCCCGGGCGGTGCCTACGACCGCTCGCCCTGCGGCACCGGCACCAGCGCCAAGCTGGCTTGCCTGGCCGCTGATGGCGCGTTGGCGCCAGGCGCGGTGTGGCACCAGGAAAGCGTGATCGGCAGCGTGTTTTCCGCGCGCTATGAACGGCCCGCCGACGGCAGCGCAACGGTGCTGCCCTTCATTCACGGCCAAGCGCATGTCACGCTGGATGCGCAAGTCGTGTTCGATGCGCGCGACCCCTTCGCCTGGGGGCTGTGAGCGGGCCGATGACCGCCGATGACCGCGCTGATGAACTGGCGCCGCTGGGGCGTGATGACGCCACGGCCGATGTGGTGGTCATCGGTGCCGGCGTGATCGGCCTGACGATCGCGCTGCGCCTGGCGCAGCAGGGCCGCAAGGTGTGCGTGCTCGAACGCGAGGGCGTGGCCGCGGGCGCCAGCCGCGGCAATGCCGGCGCGTTTGCGTTTTCAGATATCGAGCCGCTGGCCACGCCGGGCATCTTGCGGCAAGTGCCGCGCTGGCTGCTCGACCCACTCGGCCCGCTGGCCCTGCGCCCGGCCTACCTGCCGTGCATCGCCCCCTGGCTGTGGCGCTTCTGGCGCGCCAGCCAGCCCGCGCGCGTGGCCGCCGGTACGCGCGCGCTGGCGGCGCTGAACCGCTTGTCTGCGCAAGCCACGCCGCGCCTGCTGGCTGACATCAACGCCCTGCACTGGCTGCATGAAGACGGCAACCTGCACCTGTACGACAGCGTGGCGCAATGGCAGGCCTCGCTGCCCGGCTGGCAGGTGCGCGCTGACCATGGCATCGCCTTTGAGCATGCGTTCGGCCCCGGCGCCGCGGTCGCCATTGCGCGCTGGCAGCCGGGCTTGAGCCCCAGCCTGGTGGCGGCCACTTTCGTGCCCGGCTGGGCCACGATTGAAGACCCACTGCGCCTGGTGTTGCGCCTGGCCGAACGCAGCGCGGCGCAGGGCGCCAGGCTGCGCCGCGGCGAGGCCTTGGCGTTGCGGCCGGCACCCAACGCCGTGCAGGTGCAGTTGGCCGATGGCCGCGCCGTGCAGGCGCAGCAAGTGGTGGTGGCCGCGGGTGCCTGGTCGCAGCGGCTGGCGCGCAGCCTGGGCGAGCGCATCCCGCTGGAGGCCGAGCGCGGCTACAACACCACGCTGCCGCCGGGCGCCTTTGCGCTGCGCCGGCAGCTCACCTTCCCGGGCCATGGCTTCGTGGTCACGCCGCTTGCCGGCGGCGTGCGCGTGGGCGGCGCGGTGGAACTGGCCGGGCTGCACGCGCCACCCAACTACCGCCGCGCCGAAGCCCTGCTGCGCCACGCGCAAGGCTTCATGCCCGGGCTGCGCACGCAAGGCGGCACGCAGTGGATGGGCCTGCGGCCGTCGCTGCCAGATTCACTGCCCGCCATCGGAACGGCGCGCGTTGATGCACGCATCGTCTACGCCTTCGGCCATGGCCACCTGGGGCTGACGCAAGCGGCCGCAACGGCGCAAATCGTGGTGGCGCTGCTGAGCGGCAACGACCCCGGGCTCGACCTCGGGCCGTTCAGCCCGCAGCGGTTTGCAGGCTGAAGCGCCGCTACTTGATGTGCAGCCCGCCATCCACCATCAAGGTGCTGCCGGTGATGTAGCTGCCTTCGTCACTGGCCAGCCAAAGAATGGGCAGCGCGATTTCTTGCGGCGCGGCCCAGCGGCCGAGCAGCGAGGTGTCGTCGCGCTGGGTTTTCAACTCTCGCTCGCTCACGCCACGCGCCTGGGCACGGCCGATGTGAAAGTCAGTCAATGTCGAGCCCGGGCACACCGCGTTCACGCGCACGCCGTGCGCCGCTTCCTCATGCGCCAGGGTGCGGGTGAAGGCCAGCAACGCGGCCTTGCTGGCGTCATACAAACCCATGCCCTTGCGCCCGGCCACGCCATAACAGGAAGACACGTTGACGATGCTGCCGCGGCCACTTTGGCGCAGCGCCGGCAGCGCGGCGCGGCAGGCGTTGGCCGCGCCGAGCAGGTTCACGTCGAGCACCGCGCGCCATTCATCGGGCGTGGCCTCAGCCAGCGCCGAATAGTTGCGCATGGCGGCGTTGTTAACCAATATATCGAGCCGGCCGAAAGCGGCCAAAGCCTGCTGCACGGCGGCTTGCATGGCAGGCTCATCGGCGACATCGGCGCTGCAGCCTTGCAGCTTGGCGCCTGGGTGCCGGCTGGCCAGCGCTGCCAGGGTGCGGTCCAGGTTGTCGGCGTTGGCATCCACCAGCATCACCGCTGCGCCTTCGTTGCAAAAGGCTTGCGCCGTGGCCGCGCCGATACCCGCGCCGCCGCCGGTTATGAGCGCGGCCTTGCCGGCCAGGCGCAGGGGCCGGGCCACGCTACTCGGCCTTGGTGCCGGTGTCCCTGATCACCTTGCCCCAGCGCGGAATTTCTGCGGCGATCCAGTCGCTGAAGTACTTCGGCGTGCTGGCCACAATGTCGAATTCCATCTGCTGCAAGCGCGCGCGCATCTCCGGCTGCGCCAGGATGCGCGTGATTTCCTTGTGATAGCGCTCGACGATCGGCGCGGGCGTGCCGCCGGGCGCCAGAAAGCCGATCCACGACACCGCAACGAAGCCGGGGTAGCCCTGCTCGATCATGGTGGGCAAATTGGGCGTTGAAGCAAAGCGCTTGTCGCCGGTGGAAGCGATCAGGCGCAGTCGCCCTTCCTTGGCGAACTGCTGCACGTTGCCCGGCACCATGAAGGCGGCGTCCACCTGGCCGCCCACCAGGTCTGTGACCGCCGGCGCGGCGCCTTTGTAGGGCACATGCGTGATGTCGATCTTTGCCGCCGCCTTCAGCATTTCCATCGTCAGGTGCGACGCGCTGCCGATCGACACCGAGGCGTAAGACATCGGCCGCGTCTTGGCCAGCGCCACCAGCTCGGCCACGTTGTTCGCCGGCACGCCGGGCGGCACGGCCAGGTACTGCGGCGCGGTGACGGCCAGGGTGATCGGCGCCAGGTCTTTCAGCGGGTCGTACGGCAGCCTGGGGTAGAGCGTCACATTGATCGCCAGCGGCCCGTTGAAGCCGACCAGCAGCGTGTGGCCGTCGGGCGCGGCCTTGGCCACCTCGGCCGCGCCAATGGTGCCGCCGGCGCCACCCTTGTTCTCGACCAGCACGGTCTGGCCCAGCACCTTCTGCAGCTCGGTGGCCACCAACCGCGCCAGCACATCGTTCGTGCTGCCCACGATGGGCACGACGATGCGCACGGTCTTGCTCGGCGCCCATTCCTGGGCTTGCGCGGCCAGGCTGGCCATGCCAGCCATGGCAATGATTGTGAGTACTTTCAAACGTTGCTTCATGTTCATGTTGATCTGAATCGTTAGATGGAACGTTAAATGGAGTACACGGGCTGATCCGTGGCATCGTCAAGATGCTCGCGTGCCCAGGCCTGCGGCTTTTGCTCAATCGGCAGCAACACGCCCGCGGCGCGCACGCGCTGCGCATTGGCGTCCAGCGCCGGCGGCTCCACGCCTTGCTGCAAGCCGGTGGCGGCGTCATGGAGCATGCGCCGCGCCATCACGATGCCGCGGTCTGTGGGCAACAGCTTCTCGGCCGCATGGTCTTGAATCGGCCCCATGCTTTCCTGCAACGAAGCGTCTTGCACCGAGAAGCCGAACACACCGCTGTAGGCACGCTTTTCCTGCTGTGCCCGCCGGTCGATGAGGTAGTCGTTGTCTTTGTTCGCCGCCGGCCGCCAACTGCCGCTCTCGTATTCGCAGTGAATGCCCTGGCCGGCGCGCATGGCGTGCAGCTCTTCCTCGGTGAGCGCGCGCTCGGGGCGGAAGTTGATGCTCCAGGCCCAGCAGTTTTCATCATCCACCGGCACCCACACATGGCCGCCCAGGGCGTGCTCGCCAAAGGGGGGAATCAAGGTGTACCAGGGGAACAGCCACTGCGTGATGCGCCAGTAATAGCTGCCGGGCCCACCATTGCGGCGGCCAAACAGCGTCAGGCCAAACGGTGTTTTTTCGATGTCGAAAATCACATTGCCATCGGCCTTGATGAATTCCAGCGCGCGCGTGCCGCGGTGCATGGGGTCGGCGTCCACTTCGTAGCGGTGCACGTACGAGACATGGGCGGTGTCGATGCCGCCTTCCATCGCCTGCAGATAGTTGCACTGCTGCAAGCGCTTGCTGATGAAGACATGGCTGGCCGGCAGGCCGCACCATTCCAGATCGGGCGGCGCGGGCTGTTGGCCGGCCGGCCCCATGTACGCCCAGACGATGCCGGCACGTTCGATGCACGGGTAACCGGTGATGCCCATGTGCGCGCAGGCCTGCGGCGCCGAGGGCACTTCCAGGCACTGGCCCAGGCGGTTGAACTTCAGGCCGTGGTAGGCGCAGCGGATGCCGCCCTCTTCATTGCGGCCAAAGAAAAGTGAGACGCCACGGTGCGAACAGAACTCGCTGATCAACCCGGGCTGGCCGGATGAATCACGAAAAGCGAGCAGCTTTTCGCCCATGATCTTCACCCGCACCTGCGGGCCATCAGCCTCGGCGATTTCGTTGCTTTGCAGCACCGGCACCCAGTAGCGGCGCATCAGCGCACCCATGGCGGTGCCGGGGCCGCTGCGGACCAGGGTTTCATGCATCTCGGGGGTCATGGCGGGTTCCTTGCGCGGCCGGGGTTTGGGGCGGAAGTGTCGCAGACGTGCTGACAAGTGCGGGTTCAATGCGGCACGTTGCGACGCACCTGCTTCAAGGTTAACTGCACGACGCCGAGCGCTTGCAGTGGGCGACCTTCTGCTGCTGACGGCGAGTGCTGAATGGGGCAATGGGCCCGGGGATCGTGAATGGACGCCTTAGTCGTCCCGGGACTGGGGCCAAGCGCCAACCCAAGTGCGTCAGGATCCTCTCGATTACCAAGCGCCCGAGCACGGCCGCGATGAATGAGCTCACCAGCG
>JAYUPO010000452.1:0-7540 GCA_043760085.1 Burkholderiales bacterium | reverse complement strand
GGCATCGGGCCTGCACCATCCAGGCCAGCGGTGCCGGAATGCGACGCCAGGATTCGATGCTTGCCGCCGCCCGCGCAGCATCGGCCCAACGCTCGGCGCGCAGCCACAGTGCTGCCGCATGGTCTTCGGCCAGGTGTGCCTGGAAGGGCAGGTGCGTGGCGCGTTGGGCCAGTTCGTGCCACGACTCGCGCAGCCAGGCCGCCGTGCCATCGCCCATGGTGCGCCGCGCCGCGGGCCAGACATGTTCCAGCAATTGGGCGCGGGCGTGCGCCACGGCGGCGTGATCGGGCAACGCCTTGGGGCTGCCGCCTTCAAGTGCCATGACCAAACGTTCGAAGTCAGCCAGCGCACTGTCTTGCGGATACTCAGCAGCCAGCGCCTGCAAGGCCTTTCGGGCCGCCGCTGCGGCGCGCGCCAGCAGGTGCGTCAACACGTCGTTGCGCAGCATCACATCGTGGCTGTGTTCGAAGATGTCGAGTTGTTGCGGCAGCGTGTTCATGGCAAATGTTCGGCTCGGTTCACGCCACGGCCATGTCCAGCACGGTCATGCCCGCAAGGTGCAGCGCAGCGTTCAAGCCCGCGGTCTCACCACCCCGCACGGCCGCCCAGGCCGCAAGCTGCACATCCACCAGCGCCACGATCTCCTCACACACCTGGCGCGCCGGCGTGGTCGGCGCTTCATCGGCGATGGCCACCACGCTGATCAGATCGGCCAGCGTGTCGTCCAGGCCGGCCGGGTGGCGCAGGATGTCGCGTGGCGATTCGCGCTTCACGTCGACCAGCACGCCTTCAATGCCTTCCAGGCGTTTGAGCAGGGCCGCGGCGGCGTCGCGCAGTGCCGGGGCGCCAGCGGCCAGCCGCGGGCTCAGCGCGCGCAGTTGCGCCTGGTGCACACGAATGCCGTTCACCGCCTCGTTCAGCGCGCCAAGCTTGGCGTAAAGGATTTTCAGCAAGGCCAGTTGCTCGTCGAAGGCGCGTTGCGGTGTCTTGATGCGCGGGTCTTTCACCACCACGAAGCCGGCCTGCAAGCGCGTGCCGCCGGCGTGCAGCACCACGCCATAGCGGCCCGGCGCGACCAAGGGCCCCGTGGTGTCGTCGCTCTCCTGCGCCAGGGGTGGGCGTGCGCGTGGCGCCAGCGCAGCGTCAAGCTTGGTCGGCCCACGGTGCTTCAAGTCCCAGACAAAGCGGTTCAAGCCGGGCTTGGCGCCGGGCCGTTTGGGCGCTGCCGCGGCCTTGTCGCTGCTGTCAAAACTGTTGATCGATGCGCCCTGGGCATCTGCAAATTCGAGCTTCACAGCCGCATCGAACCCTGGCGGCAACCAGTAATAGACGACCACCCCCTGGGGCGGGTTCTCGCCCACATCAAGGTGCCGGCGTTCACTGCTGCCGTCGGCCTTTTCCACCACTTCAGTGCCGCCGCCAATGCCGAACGCCGGGCCGTAGCTCAAACCCTTTTTCGCGTAGCTGGTGCCTGCGCTCCAGGCCAGCCGGTTGCGCACGGTGCTGCGCGGCGCAACGAGCTGCGGTGCGTTCAAGTCACCCTGCAGTTGGCGCAGCGCAGTCAGGTCGTCGAGGATCCAGAACGAGCGGCCGTGCGTGGCGGCCACCAGGTCGCTGCCCTTGATCTTCAGGTCGTACACCGGCGTGACAGGCAGGCCGCCGCGCATGCGCACCCAGCTCGCGCCGTCGTTGCCGCTGAAGAACACACCGGTTTCGGTGCCGATGAACAGCAAGCCGGGGCGCACCGGGTCGGCGCGCAGTACGCGGGTGATCTCGCCCGTGGGCAGGTCGCCGTTGATGGCCTGCCAGGTCTTGCCGCCGTCGCGGGTGCGGAACAGGCAGGGCCGGTAGTCGGCCAGCTTGTAGCGCGTGGCGGTCAGGTACACCGTGTTCGCATCGTGCGCCGAGATCTCGACGCAGCCCACGTAGGCCAGCTCGGGCATCGCCTTGGGTGTAACGTTAACCCAGCTCTTGCCGTCGTTGCGCGTGACATGCACCAGCCCGTCATCGGTGCTGGCCCAGATCTCGCCCGCGCGGTGCGGCGAAGGCGCCACGCAGGCGCAGGTGGCATGCACTTCGGCGCCGGCCGTGTCATGCGTGAGCGAGCCGCCGGAATAGCCTTGGCGGCTGGCATCGTTCAGGCTCAGGTCGGGCGAAATGGCGGCCCAGCTCGCGCCTTCATCGCGCGTGCGAAAAACGCGGTTGCCGCCGGCATACAGCGTCTTGGCGTCGCCCGGCGCAAACACCAGCGGGAAGGTCCAGGCGAAGCGGTACTTCAGGTCTTTTGGCGCCACACCGGTTGACTCTTCGGGCCAAACGTTAACCAGGCGCACCTGGCGCGTGCGGTGGTCGTAGCGCTGCAGGGCACCCGCACCGCCGGGGCTGGATCCCACCGCGCCACAGTAAACGATGTTCGAGTCTTGCGGGTGCACGGCGATGAAGCCGCTTTCGCCCGTGCCCGGGTAGGTGCAGTCGCCCAGCGTGATCACGCCCCATTCGGATGCGCTGGGCACCGAGATCGAGGTGTTGTCCTGCTGCGTGCCATAGACGCGGTAGGGGTGCTGGTGGTCGGTGTCGACGCGGTAGAACTGCGCCGTCTTCTGGTTGTAGATGGAAGACCAGCTCGCGCCGCCGTTGAACGACACGCACGCGCCGCCGTCGTTGCCTTGCACCATGCGCAGCGGGTGCAACGGGTCGATCCACAGGTCGTGGTTGTCGCCATGCGGCGTGGTCACTTCGCTGAAGCTGGCGCCGCCGTCGGTGGATTTCCACATCTGCAAGTTGGTGACGTACACCGTGTCGGCGTGGCCCGGGTCGGCAAACACATGCGTGTAGTACCAGGGGCGGTGGATCAGGTCGCGGTTGGCATTCACCAGGTTCCAGCGCTCGCCATGGTCGTCGCTGCGGTACAGGCCGGTCTTGTCGCCTGCGGCCTCGACCAGCGCGTACACGCGGCCGGCGCGTGCGCCCGAGACACTCACCCCCAGCTTGCCCAGCGGCGCGCCGGGCAGGCCGTTGCGGCCGGTCAACTCTTCCCAGGTGTCGCCACCATCCACAGAACGGAACAGGCCGCTGCCGGGGCCACCGCTGTCCAGGTGCCAGAAGCTGCGCCGGGCTTGCCAGAACGCCGCGTACAACATGCGCGGGTTGGTCGGGTCCAGGCTCAAGTCCACCGCGCCGGCATCCGGGCCGCGGTAGAGGATCTTTTGCCAGGTGCGCCCTCCGTCGCGCGAGCGGAAGACGCCACGGTCTTCGTTCGGCCCGAAGGCATCGCCCAGCGCGGCGACGTAGACCAGGTCGGGGTCGTTGGGGTGGATGCAGATGCGGCCGATGTGTTTGGTCTGCTGCAAGCCCACGCAAGCCCAGGTGCGCCCGGCGTCGCTGGACTTGTACAGGCCGTCGCCATAAGACACGTCAACCCGGATCGTGGTTTCGCCCGTGCCGGCGTACACCACGTTGGCATCGCTGCGCGCCACGGCCAGGGCGCCGATCGTGGCGCTGCTTAGAAAACCATCGCTCACACAGCGCCAATACACGCCGCCATCCACCGTCTTCCACACGCCGCCGGCACAGGCGCCGAAGTAGAAAGTCATCGCATCGTTAGGATCACCCGTCACCGCCACCACGCGGCCACCGCGCGGCGGGCCGATGCAGCGCCACTTCAGGGCGTCAAGCAGCAGGCCTTCGTTCGGGCGCGGTGTGGCGGGCATGGGCAGTCTCCTTGTTGTTCGCGCCCTGCCCTGAACGGGGCGAGCCGCGCGGGCGGCGCGCTCGCACGCACCCTCGCAAACCTGGATTCTGGCCCCGCCCGGCCGGGAGATCAGGCGAAGCTCAGCGCCCGTGCCGGTGGCGCGACGCTGTCGCCCAGCAGCGCCTTCAGTTCGTCGCCGCACAGCACCTCGCGCTGCAACAAGGCCTGCGCCAGGGCGTCGAGTTGCCCGCGCCGCGCCGCCAGCAGCTGTTGGCAGTGGGCCTGGGCCTGTTCGAGCATCGCGCGGGCTTCGTGCAGCACGGCGGCCTGGATGTCGGGGCCCAGCAATTCCTTGGGCACGCCGGCCACGCTGAGCAAGCCAAAGGCCTTCGAAAAGCCCAGCGAGCCGACCATGTTGATGGCCAGTTCAGAGGCGCGCTTGAGGTCGTCAGACGCGCCGCTGGACACGCTGCCCAGCACCAGCAGCTCGGCCTCGCGCCCGCCCAGCATCATCGCCAGCCGGCTGGTGAGTTCGCTCTGTTGATACAGCGGCGTTTCGGTCTCGCGGCTGATGTAGGTCACGCCCAGGGCCTGGCCGCGCGGCTCGATGGTCACTCGCTCCACGGCGCCCACGCCCAGCCAGTGGCCGACCAGCGCGTGGCCGGCCTCGTGGTAGGCCAGGCGCTCGCGCGTGCCCGGCGTGAGCAAGGCCTTGTTGGCTGAGACCTCGCCGCCGAGCTGGTGCGTTTCGATGGCGCGCAGGAAGTGCTCGCGCGACACCTGTTGCGCACCGGCTTCTGCGGCACTGGACGCCGCCTTGTTCACGGTGTTGGCAATGTCTGCGGGCGACATGCCGGCGGACATGCGCGCCAGCGCCGCGGCGTCGGCGCTGCCGTCGTGCGTCAGCTTGCCGATGTACAGCTCATACAGGCGCTTCCGGTCGGGCAGGGTGGGCAGGCCCAGGCGAATCAACATGTCGAAGCGGCCGGGCCGGCGCATCGCGGGGTCAACGTTGTCCTCGTGATTGGTGGCGCCCACCACGACCACGTTGTCCAGGCTCTCGAAACCATCCATCTCGACCAACACGCGGTTGATGATGCGGTTGAGCTCGGACTCCGGCCCGCCGCCCTGGCCGCCGTGGGTGCGCCGGCCGATGCCGTCGACTTCGTCGATGAACAGCACGCAGGGCGCACTCTTGCGCGCCAGCTTGAACAGCTCCTTGACCTTGGCCACGCCGGCACCGTAGAACATGGCGGTGAAGTAGGAGCCGTCGACGGCGATGAAATTGGCCTTGCTCTCGCCCGCCAGCGCCTTGGCCAGCAAGGTCTTGCCCGTGCCGGGTGGGCCCACCAGCAATACGCCGCGCGGGGCCAAAGCACCCAGCCGCGCATAACGCGACGGGTCGTGCATGAAGGCCTTAACCCGGTTCAACCCCGCCTTGGCCTCGTCGTTGCCAATCACGTCGGCGAAGTTCGTTTCCGGGCGCGCCGTCAGTTTGGTCGCCGCCCCACCCATGCCGGTTTGCAGCTTGGTGGCCAAGACCAATGCGGCCACGACGGTGGCCACCACCAGCAGCGGCGACGCCAGCGTGCCCAGCGTGTCCAGAATGCGCCGGCTCGCGGTGCGCGGGTCGATGTTGACGCTGACCAACGAGAAACCGGCCGCCGCGCTGTTATCGGCCAGCTCGTCCAGCGTGCTGCCGGCGCAGCCCACGGCAGTGCAACCCGGCAAGGTGGAGCTGGCCTTCTGGCCGTCTTTCAGCGTGTAGAGCAGCAACCCGGGCTGGCCCTTGGCCAGCGCCACTGCCGCCAACTGGCCGGCGTCCAGTGCCTGGCGAAACTGCGAGGCGCTGCGCTCATGCGCCAGCCATTCATTGGGTGCCTGCTCGAATTGCAGGGCCTCGGTGCTCTTGCGCGCATTGCCTTCATGCACCGCCTGGCCGGACAGGCTCAGCAAGCCCAGCACCAGCAGCGCCGCCAGCACAACACCCAGCAACACGCGGGGATGCGCGCGCGTGCGCTTGAGAAGTTTCTTCAAAGTGTTCATCGAAGGCCTGTGCAAGCGCTTGATATTCAGAGCGTATGAAACTGCCGCAGGCAAGTTGGCGAGCCCACGGATCCGCGAAGCGCCATGGCAGGGCAAGCAGGCGGCCTCGCCAAGCCGGGCTCCGGATGTGATGTTTCAGCTTACGGCCACAGCGGTGCTGCTCATTGACGGAAGTGAGCCTGGATTGGGTGCGACTTTCGCGCGGGGGCGGCGCGGTAGCGCGCAGGTCTTCCACCTGTTCGCTGCACAGGCAAGTCAACCTTCCTGCATGCCGACTTGCAGCCGGCGCTGGACAGCGCGACCATCGCCGGCACGCTGAAAATCAAAGTCAGCAAGATCGGCAAGATCGACGGCATGACCATGCCCCATGCCTTGCGTGTGCTGCACGAGGCTGCCAAGGCGCCGGTGGCGCTGCGCGTGCCGCAAACCGAGGCAGCATTGATGGCATGACACGGGTGTACCAACGCTCGTTTCGGGCAGGCGGCAAGACCTCGCGCTTAGCGTTGGTTTCCGCGCCGCGCCGCGCCGGGCCGTGCTGCACTGGTGCCCAGCAGGCCGGCCCTGTAGGCCGCGCGATAAGCCCGACGCGGGCGCCAATGTGCGGGCCTGGGTATTGATAGCAAAACATTCGCATTTATACGGCGAGCAACGTATAAGGCGCAATAAGTCGATATAGTTTTGGCTGCAATGGCAGCAGGCTCTTCTCGGGGCGCTTGGCCAACACCCGGCCGAACAGCACGCGAGCTTGTTCCAGGATGGCCTCGCGGCCGGCCAGTTCGGGCGGCGGCGAACCGGCGCCCGGGGAAAACGGGTTGCGAATCTTGTCGATGCCGAGAAAGCGCTGCGAGACCCCGTTCGGGCCGAGGGTGCTGTGAAGGGTGGCCGGCGCGCAAAAGCCTGCTTTCAAAGCATCGCCACGAATTAAAGGATGCTTTAGTATCCCGGCCAACCATTCAAGCCCGCTTTCAAACCATGCGCAGCACGGGAACCTACGTCACCACCACCACCCTGGGTGAGCCGGTGCGCTGTTTCGTACCACGAGTCCTGCCACCGGCCCGGCCGGTGCTGGCGCTGGAAAGCTATGTGGATGGCGTGCGCAGTGCCGAGCTGGCACTGGCCCGCCTTTCAGCCATGTCGGGCCTGGTGCCTTCAGTGGAATGGCTGCAGTACAGCGCCATTCGCAAGGAAGCGCTGCTCACCTCGCAGATCGAAGGCACCCAGGCCACGCTGGTCGATTTGTTCGACGACGAAGCCGGCTTGGGCGTGGCCAATGCCGACGATGTGGAAGAGGTCACCAACTACCTGGCGGCGTTTCGCCTGGTGCGCCAACACCTGCGCAACCCGCGTGGCCTGCCCATCAGCGTGCGCCTGTTGTGCGAAGCGCACCGCCTGCTGCTGCAAGGCGTGCGCGGTGCCACCAAGGAGCCGGGTGAAGTTCGCCGTTCGCAAAACTGGGTGGGCGGCGCGCGGCCGGGCAAGGCTCTCTTTGTGCCACCTCCGCCCGGGCAGGTGCCGGCACTGCTGGGTGATCTGGAACGTTACATCCACCAAGCCAAACCAACCCTGCCGCCGCTGGTGCGCATTGCGCTGGTGCATGTGCAGTTTGAAACCATCCACCCGTTTCTGGATGGCAACGGCCGCATCGGCCGCCTGTTGATTGTGGCGCTGATGGAGGCTTGGGGGCTGCTGCCCGAGCCTTTGATTTACCTCAGCGGTTACTTGAAGCAGCACCAGGCCGAGTACTACCGGCGTTTGTCTGCGGTGCGCACCGAAGGCGATTGGGAGGCCTGGGTGGCCTTCTTC
>JAYUPO010000451.1:0-2949 GCA_043760085.1 Burkholderiales bacterium | reverse complement strand
GCGCCGCAGCGCGCGATGGTGCATGCCCGCCACTGCGCGATGGCGCTTGGCCGCCGCTGCGCGACGGCGCATGCCCAACGCTGCGCGAAGGGGGCTGGCCGCTGCGGTCGCGCTGCGGGCTGGATGACGAACGCCCGCCGCGGCCACCACCGCCGCCACCACCGCCGCCGCCACCACCGGAAGCGCGCCGCGTGCCGCCCACGCCGATGGTCATGCGACCCAGCACGATCGGCTCAGCTCGTTCGTTAGCCGGCGGCTCGAAGCCGGGCACCATCACGCTGGGAATGCTGCGCTTGATCAGCCGTTCAATGTCGCGCAGGAAGATGTCTTCATCCACGCAGACCAGCGAAATCGCCTCGCCCGTGGCGCCGGCACGGCCGGTGCGGCCAATGCGGTGCACGTAATCTTCGGCGATGTTGGGCAGCTCGAAGTTCACTACATGGGGCAGTTGGTCGATGTCGATGCCGCGCGCGGCGATGTCGGTGGCCACCAGCACTTGCAGGTCGCCGGTCTTGAATTCGGCCAGCGCCTTGGTGCGTGCGGTCTGGCTCTTGTTGCCGTGAATGGCCATGGCGGTGATGCCATGCTCGTTCAGGTAATCGGTGAGCCGGTTGGCGCCATGCTTCATGCGCGTGAACACCAGCACCTGGTGCCAGTTGCCGCTCTTGATCAAGTGCGCCAGCAGTTCCTTCTTGCGCTCGCGGCCCACCGGGTGCACCTTCTGTTCGATGGCTTCCACGGTGGAATTGCGCCGCGCCACTTCAATCAACACCGGCGCGTTCAGCAGCTTGTCAGCCAGGGCCTTGATCTCGTCGCTGAAGGTGGCACTGAACAGCAGGCTTTGCTTCTTCGCCGGCAGCAGGGCCAACACTTTCTTGATGTCGTGCACGAAGCCCATGTCGAGCATGCGGTCGGCTTCGTCGAGCACGAAGATTTCGACGTTCTTCAGATCCAGCGTGCCCTGGCCGGCATGGTCGAGCAAGCGCCCGGGCGTGGCCACCAGGATGTCAACGCCCTTGCGCAAGGCGTTGATCTGCGGCTGCATGCCCACGCCGCCGAACATGACCATGCTGGTGAGGGACAGGTACTTGCCATAGGTGCGAACGCTTTCTTCCACCTGCGCCGCCAGCTCGCGCGTGGGCGTGAGGATGAGCGCGCGAATGACGATGCGGCCACGTGCGTCGCGCTTGGCAGGCAGCGCCGACAGGCGCTGCAGCATGGGCAAGGTGAAGCCAGCGGTCTTGCCGGTGCCGGTTTGCGCGCCGCCCATCAAATCGCCACCCTGGAGCACGGCGGGAATGGCTTGCGCCTGGATGGGGGTGGGGGTGTCGTAGCCCTGGTCGCGAATGGCGCGCAGGAGCGGCTCGGCCAGGCCGAGGTCGGTGAAGTTCATTCAGTTTGGAGCCCCGTGTAAGGGTGCGGGGCCGTGGTTCGCTGCCTGCTGTCACCCGTTGCGGGTGCACCAGTCGGTAGGCGCGAGTGCTTGTGAGCGTCGGGAGTCGACCGCGCTGCGATGACTGGAGGCCGCGGCGCTGGGCGCATTGTAGGGCAGGCCACTCGGGGTAAGCCCTGAACTGTGCAGTCTTCAAGCGACAATAGCCGGTTCACCGCGGCGCATTCGCTCGCCACTGCGGCACCCCTCGCACGAAACCACAGCATCAAACAAATGGCTCAATACGTCTTTACCATGAACCGGGTCGGCAAGATCGTGCCGCCCAAGCGGCAGATCCTGAAGAACGTGTCGCTGTCGTTCTTCCCCGGCGCCAAGATCGGCGTGCTGGGCATGAACGGCTCGGGCAAGAGCACCTTGCTCAAGATCATGGCCGGGCTGGATCACGACATTGAGGGCGAAGCCCTGCCGATGCCAGGCCTGAAGATCGGCTACCTGCCGCAGGAACCCCTGCTCGACGCGACGCAGACCGTGCGCCAGGCGGTGGAGGAAGGCATTGGCGGTGTGCTGGCGGCCAAGAAGCGGCTCGACGAGGTGTACGCCGAATACGCTGACGAGAACGCCGACTTCGACAAGCTCGCCGCCGAGCAGGCCGAGCTGGAGGCGGTGATCGCCGCGGCCGGCTCCGAAAACACTGATCTGCAACTCGAACTTGCCGCCGACGCCCTGCGCCTGCCGCCGTGGGAAGCCAACATCGGCGTGCTCTCGGGCGGTGAAAAACGCCGTGTCGCACTCTGCCGGCTGTTATTGAGCAAGCCCGACATGCTGTTGCTTGACGAGCCCACCAACCACCTCGATGCCGAAAGCGTCGATTGGCTCGAACAGTTCTTGCAGCGCTTTCCCGGCACCGTGGTGGCCATCACCCACGACCGCTACTTCCTCGACAACGCGGCCGAGTGGATTCTTGAACTCGACCGCGGCCAGGGCATTCCGTGGAAGGGCAATTACTCCGACTGGCTGGAGCAAAAGGAAGCGCGCCTGGAGCAGGAACAAAAGACCGAAGACGCGCGCATGAGAGCCATGAAAGAGGAGCTGAAATGGGTGCGCTCCAATGCCAAGGGCCGGCAAACCAAGAGCAAGGCGCGCCTGGCACGCTTTGAAGAACTCTCGGATGTGGACTATCAAAAGCGCAACGAAACCAACGAGATTTTCATCCCCGTGGCCGAGCGCCTGGGCAATGAAGTGATCGAGTTCAAGGGCGTGAGCAAGAGCTTCGGCGACCGCCTGCTGCTCGACAACCTGAGCTTCAAGGTGCCGCCCGGCGCCATCGTGGGCATCATCGGGCCTAACGGTGCTGGTAAGTCAACCCTGTTCCGCCTGATCCAGGGCAAGGAAAAGGCCGATGCCGGCGAAGTGGTGATCGGCAAGACGGCGCAGCTCGCCTTTGTCGACCAAAGCCGCGAAAGCCTGGCTGACGACAAGACCGTCTGGCAAGACGTTTCCGGCGGCCTGGACAACATCGTCGTGGGCAAGTTCGTGATGCCCAGCCGGGCCTACCT
>JAYUPO010000450.1:0-2951 GCA_043760085.1 Burkholderiales bacterium | reverse complement strand
GCACCTGGATGGGCCCGCTGGCCGGCATCGCCGCCGGCCTGGGGCTGGCCGCGCTGGCCAGCCACTTCGGCTTCGGTGAAGCCATGGGCAACATCATGACCATGCTCCTGCTGGGCGTGGTGGTGATGGTCGTCATCGGCTTCGTGATGCGCCGCATGGCTGCGCGCAGGCAGGCGGCTCTGGCCGGTGCTGGCGCGGGCGCTGGTGCAGGCAGGGGCGGCTTCACCGTGCTGCAACCTGCGCCGCAAGAGCAGCCCATGCAACGCAGCGCCACGGCGTTGGAGCATGACGCCGCACCCGGCGTGCAAGCCGGCGCTCAGACCACTGCGCAAGCCAGCGCCATTCCGGCCGGTTTCGACAGCGAAGGCTTCGAGCGCATCGCCAAAACCATCTTCATCCGCATGCAAGAAGCCAACGACCGCGGCAACCTCGAAGACCTGCGTCAGTTCACCACGCCCGAGATGTACGCCGCCATCAAGCTCGACATGCAGGAGCGCAACGCCGCCACCCAGACCACCGATGTGGTGAAGGTGGATGCCCAGGTGACCAGCGTGACGCAAGAAGGCAACCGCCAGGTGGTGAGCGTGCGCTTCAACGGCCTGATCCGCGAAGAGCGTGAGTCAGCCGCCAGCGACTTCGACGAAACCTGGCACCTGCAGCGCGAAGGCGACGAGCCGGCCTGGCGCATCGCCGGCATTCAGCAACGCTGAAGCGCCCAGTCGTTCACCACCGCCACCAGCGCCGTCATCTCGGCCTGGAGCGGCCCGAAGCCCGCGGTCTTTTCGACGCGGGCTTCGTCCATGTACAGGCGCTTGTTGATCTCCAGTTGCAGGCTGTGCCGCCCGGCCGCTGGTTGGCTGTAGGCACGTGTCAGCTCGAAGCCCTTGAACGGGTCGTTGATGGCCACGTCATGCCCGCTTTGGCGCAGCGTGTTGGCCACCAGCGCGGTGAGTTCGGGCGCGGCACTGTTGCCATCCAGGTCGCCCACCACGAAGTCAGGCCGGGGCTTGCCGGGCGCACCGGCCGTGTGCAGCGAGCCCACCGCGTTCATCGAATGGCAATTGAGATGCACGCACAGGCCATAGCGCTGGTGCGTGGCGGTGATGCGCTCACCCAAGGCGCGGTGATAGGGCTCGTGGCAACGCGCGATGCGCCCGCGCAGCTCGGCCACACTCAGCCTGCGGTGATAAATGTCGCGCCCGTCGTCCAGCGTGCGCCAGGCCAGGGTCTTGCCGATAGCGGCCAGGCCGCTGGGGCGGTACAGGTCGGGCCAGGCACCGCCTTCGAGCAATGCCAAGTCGATGTCGCCGGCGTGGCGGTTGGCATCGACGTAGGTGCGTGGAAACAGCGCCGCCAGCAGCCACACACCCTGATTGGTGGCCGGCGCGAACAGTTCATCGACAAAGCAGTCTTCGCCGCTGCGCAAGTCGGATTCACTGACGCCGGCGCCAAAGTCGGCCGGAAAGCGGCAGCCTGAATGCGGCGAGTCCAGCACCACGGGCGCTGCGGGTTGCGCCGGGCCGTGGGTGATGATCCATTCCGTGGGGCTCATGGTGCGGTGGGTGATTGAAGGTGGCCGGAATTGTCATGGCCCGCCCAGGCCTTAAGCTTTGCCAATGAACCCCCTCATCGAACTCGCCGCCCCGGATATCCGCCCCTGGCGCAGCACAACCACCGGGGTGGAGTACGTGCACAGCTTCGATTCAGGCCGCCCGGGCCGGCACGTCATGGTGCAAGCCCTGACCCATGGCAACGAGATTTGCGGTGCCATTGCGCTGGACTGGCTGCTGCGCCAGGGCCTGCCCCTGGTGCCCCCGCGTGGGCGCTTGACGCTGGCCTTCGCCAACGTGGCCGCCTTCGAGCGCTTCGACCCCGAAGCGCCGCATGCCAGCCGCTGCGTGGACGAAGACCTGAACCGCGTCTGGGCCGACGACGTGCTGCAGGGTGCACGCGATTCCTGCGAACTGCGGCGCGCGCGCGAGTTGCGGCCCTTCGTCGACGCCGCAGACTTTTTGCTCGACATCCATTCCATGAGCGAGCCTTGCACGCCGCTCATGGTGTGCGGCGACGGGGGCCGCGGCGGCGACAAGGCCGCCGCGCTGGCGCGCCAACTGAAGGTGCCCGAGGTGTTGCTGGTCGACACCGGCCACCCGGCAGGCTTGCGCATGATCGACCGCGGTGACTTCGGCAACCCGAAGAACGCGCGCACCGCCCTGCTCATCGAGTGTGGCCAGCATTGGGAAGCCAACGCCGCCGCCGTGGCGGCCGATGCCCTGCTGCGCTTTCTTGAACACACCGGCGTGCTGCCGCAGGCCTTCACACAGCCCCACCTCAAACAACTGGCCGTGCCACTGCCCAAGGTGCAGCGCCTTGTGCGCGTGACGCACGCCGTGGTGGCGCGCAGCCCGGCGTTCGCTTTCGTGGCGCCGTTCAAGGGGCTGGAGGTGATCGCCCGCGCCGGCGAGGTGATCGCCACCGATGGTGATGAAGTCATCCGCACGCCCTACGACAACACCGTGCTGGTGATGCCCAACCGGGTGCACGCCCAACCCGGCTCGACCATGGTGCGGCTGGGGCGTTACGACGCGCCTTCAGTGCCCGGCTGAAGGCTGCGCTGCGCCGCCCGGCGCCGGTGCCAGCCAACCGTGCCCGAGGGCGCCCAGGAAGATGCCCGCCAGCGCGGCCAGCAGCGCCCAGTTGCCCGCCCCCAGCCCGGCGATGGCCGGGCCCGGGCACACGCCGCACAAGCCCCAGCCGGCGCCAAAGATGGCGGCCCCGACCAGGGTGTCGCGGTTCAGGCTTGCAGCATGCTGGTCGAACTGCCAGCCCAGCAGCGGGCGGCGCAGCAGGCGCGGCAGGTAGCGGTAAGCGGGCAGCACCACGGCCACCGCGCCGCCCATCACCAGCATCAGGCCAGCGTCGCGCCACTGCAGGAAGCTGAGCACGACCTC
>JAYUPO010000449.1:0-7565 GCA_043760085.1 Burkholderiales bacterium | reverse complement strand
CTGCGCCAATTCGCCAGCGTGTTCAAGGACGAGCGCGAGATGTTCTATGCCCTCGAAGCGCTGGACATCTCGGACTTGATCCGCGAGATGCCGGTCTGGGTGACGCGCAAGAACGACGCCACGGGCGACGTCAGCTTTGCCGATCTGTCGGACGGTGAGCGCCAGTTGTTGATGGTGCTCGGCTTGATCCGCGTGTCGCGCGGCAAGAAGGCGCTGTTCCTGCTCGACGAGCCCGACACGCACTTGAACCCGCACTGGCAACACAGCTACCTGAAGCTGATTGAAGACTGGACCGGCATCGCCGCCGACAAAGACCAGTGCCACATCGTATTGACCTCGCACAACCCGTTGACGATTTCGGCGCTGACCCGCAACGAGGTGCGAGTGCTGACCGCGTCGGACACGGGCCAAGTGAGCGCCGCGGCACCCTATGCCGACCCGAAGGGCATGGGCTTCACGGCCACCTTGACGGAGATATTCGGCCTGCCCAGCAGCCTGGACGTGGAGACGCAGCGCCTGGTGGACGAGCGCAATGCGCTGGCGCAGTTGGCGAAGAAATCGGACGAAGACGAACGCCGCCTCATCGAGCTGAACGACCAACTCGCGCGCCTGGGTTTCCTGTTCGAGGAGCGCGAGCCGCTGTACCAGGGCTTCTTGCGTGCCTGGCACGACGTGCGCTACGCCGACAAGCCACCGCTGACGCCGGCCGACCTGCAAGCGCGCCAACAGGCGATGAAAGCGTTGATCCAACAGCTCACGGCGCAGGAGGCGAAGCCTTGATCTTTGTGAAGCGCGATCCGAAGTTGATTCCGGAGAAGGTGCTCAAGGTTGCCGAACGCGCGCAAGCGGCGCTCGAAAAGCTCGCCCTGGTGGCCGAGCGCAAGGCCTACATCGAAAAGAAGGCCCATGTGTGGCGCGCCTTCGGCCGCTACCTGGCGAAGATGTCCTACGGCAAGTGCTGGTACTCGGAAAGCAACGACCCACAGTCTTTCTTCGATGTGGATCACTTCCGCCCGAAGAAAGCGGCCAAGCGAGCCGATGGCGCGGAAGACGACGGCTACCCGTGGCTGGCGTTTTCGTGGGAGAACTTTCGCTATTCGGCAGGGCGCTCCAACCGATTGAATACCGATGAAGCCACGGAAGCTGTTGTTGGAAAAGGCAGTTGGTTTCCGTTGCTCGACGGCAGCGTCCGGGCTGAGTGGCTTGACCGCTGCGAAGCAAAAGAAGCAGCAGTGCTGATCGATCCGACGCGGTCCAACGATGTGGACCTGCTCGCCATCAATCCGGAGGATGGCCGCGCCTGCGCCAGCGTTACCTGCGTCGGACCTGCCAAGCAGGAACGAGCGCAGCGCTCCATCGAAATCTACGGCTTGAACCTGGGCAACCTGATCACGGCGCGCAAGAAGGTGATCCGCGACGTGCAAGAGGACTATCAAAATCTGATGGACATCTGCACGGCCGGCAACGACATGGACGCCGTCGAGAGGCTGCGCAACAAGTTGCGCCGCGCGACCTTGCCCAATGCGCCGTACGCCAGGGCGGCGCGGGCAAAGATGCACTCGCTGCCGTATGGATCCCAGTTCTGCGCACAACCCGAAGACGAACCAGAGTCCATGGCCTGAGGGAGCGCTGGAAGTATCAGACTCTTGCGGCCGCAGAGCAGCAGCGGCTGCAGGGCGTCGAGCAGCGGCCGACCGGCGCAGGGGGTACAACCACCAGGCTGCGTTTTGCGACGCCGTTGCGTCGCGGCGCTGAAAAGCCCGCTCACGCTGTTTCGTTGGCCGTTGCGCAAAGGAGCCTGGTCGTGACCAAACCCGCCAAGATCACCCCAACCGGCGCGCGCGCCACCACGCGCGCCGCAGCCTTGGCATTGGCTGCGTCGCTGGCGCTGGCGCCGGCACCCAGCTCGGCCATCGCGCCAGCCTTGTTGTTCATGCTCAAGCAAGTGGCGCAACAGACAGCCAGCTCGATGATCAAGGACGCGCTGTTGTCGAACTTGCGCGGCATGGGTTGCAAGGGCGCCGCCCTGGCCAACGCCTTGACCGCGCTCGACCTGCGCGGTGGCGGCCCGCCGAGGTTGCCGGCCGGCATGGCCATGCCGAACCTGCCCGCGATGCCGGGCATGCCGGCCATGCCCGGCATGCCCGGCGCGATGGGCACCGGGTTAATGCCAGGCGGATTGCCAGGCGGGTTGCCGGGTGGCATGCCCGGCGGTATGTCGGCCGAGGTGATTGCGCAGATGCAAAGGCTGATGCCGCCTGGCGCCACCGCGCTGCCCCCGGGTGCGGGAATCAGCCCCGACATGATGGCGCGCATGCAGCAGGCGATGAGCCAGCCGCTGTCGCCGCCTGAGACGCTGGCCGTGGTGGATGAGCTGTTCGAACTGGGCTTCATGCCCAAGGCGATCCAGGCCGAGTTCAAGGAATGCCTGGTGCTCGTGCCCGCCGCCGCGGCGCCGATGGGCATGGCCATGGGCCTGCTCAAGCCGATGATTCCGCAAATGCGCCAGGCCCGCGAGCAGATGCATGCGCTGTCGCCCGCCGAGCAGGACGAAGCCGCCGCGGCGCTGGTGCAGGAGATTGGGCCGCTGCCGGCCGGGCAGCGCGCCGAGTTCATCGAACATCTCGGCTCGGGGTTCTTCCCCCCGCGCATGGCCAACGCGATCAAGGCGCAACTGCTGGCCCGGTAGCGCCGCGCGGGCCGAGCCATGCGGTAACCTGCGCGGCTTCATAAGCGGAGCCCCACCATGTTCGACACGGCCATTGCCGGCAGCCTGCCCAAACCCGCCTGGCTGGCGGAAACCGAAAAGCTCTGGCCGCAATGGAAGAGCAGCGGCACTGAGCTGGCCCAGGCCAAGCTCGACGCCACGCTGCTGTGGATCAAGGCCCAGGAAGACGCGGGCTTGAGCGTGATCGGTGACGGTGAACAGTCGCGCCAGCATTTCGTGCACGGTTTCCTGGAACAGGTGGAAGGCATCGACTTCGAGCACAAAGTGGAAATGGGCATCCGCAACGAGCGCTACAAGGCCATGGTGCCGCAGGTGGTGGCGCCGTTGCGCCTGAAGGGCCGGGTGCATGCGGCCGAAGCGCAGTTCCTGCGGGCGAACACGGCGCGGCGCACCAAGTTCACCTTGCCCGGGCCCATGACCATCGTCGATACGGTGGCCGACCGTTTTTACGGCGACCGCATCAAGCTGGCCAACGCCTTTGCCGAGCTGTTGAACCAGGAAGCGCTGGCCTTGCAGGCCGATGGCGTGGACGTGGTGCAGTTCGACGAGCCGGCCTTCAATGTCTACATGCAAGACGCCGCCACCTGGGGCGTGGCCGCGCTGGAGCGTGCCGCGCAGGGCTTGACCTGCACCACCGCTGTACACATCTGTTATGGCTACGGCATCAGCGCCAACAACGACTGGAAGAAAACGCTGGGCCAGGAATGGCGCCAGTACGAGCAGGTCTTTCCGGCGCTGGCCGCCAGCGCCATCAACCAGGTCAGCCTGGAATGCATCCACTCGCAAGTGCCGGCCGAGCTGATGGCCTTGCTCAAGGGCAAGGACGTGATGGTCGGCGTGATCGACGTGGCCAGCGACGCCATTGAAACGCCTGAAGAGGTGGCCGACACCATTGGCCGGGCGTTGCAGTTTGTGCCGCGCGACCGGCTGGTGGCCTGCACCAACTGCGGCCTGGCGCCCATGAAACGCGCCGTGGCGCAGGCCAAGCTGCACGCCCTGGCGCAGGGCGCGGCGCTGGCGCGGCAGCGCTTCGGCGGCTGAAAACACCGCACTCAACAGGACACCGCCACCATGCTCACCGTCAACAAGATCATTCCCCAAGGGCGCGGCCTGGCCGCGGTGTTGCTCAAGCGCGCGCCGCAGGTCGAACTCGATTGGGACGTGCGCCAGAAAAGCCGCTTCGACGCCACCGATTCCAGCGGCCGCACGCTGGCCATCTTCCTGCCGCGTGGCAGCGTGGCGCGTGGTGGCGATGTGCTGGTGACTGAGGACGGCAGCTTTGTGCGCGTGCTGGCCGCGCCGCAGCCGGTGCTGGTGGTGCGCCATTGCACCGAACATGGCACGCCATTTGACTTGTTGCGCGCCGCCTACCACCTGGGCAACCGGCATGTGCCGCTGGAACTGAAGGCGGATCACCTGAAGCTGGAGCCTGACCATGTGCTGGCCGCGCTGCTGCGCCAGCAGCACCTGATCGTCAGCGAAGCGAACGAGGCGTTCGAGCCCGAGGCCGGTGCCTATGCGGCTGGCGGGCATGCGCATGATCACGACCACGACCACGACCACGACCACGCCCACGACCACGACCACGCCCACGACCACGACCACGACCACGACCACGACCACGACCACGCCCACGGGTCCGCGCATGCGCACGACCATGCACCCGCCCCAGCCCCGGCGCAGCCACAACCCCACCCGCACGACCACGGTCATGATCATGACCACAAGCATTGAAGCACCGGCACTGACGCCATCCACCCCGCCATCCACCCCGCCATCCACCCTGCTGCGCCTGATGTGGCTGGCCTCGCCGGCCTTGCCGGTGGGCGCCTTCAGTTACTCCGAAGGACTGGAAGCCGCGGTCGACTCAGGCCAAGTGGGCAACGAGGCGCAGGTACAGGCATGGCTGCTCGATCAGCTCGCGCTGGCACAAGCGCGCGCCGACCTGCCCGTGGCGGCCGCCGCGCACGCCGCCTTTGCACAAAGTGACGCCGAACGTTTGCAAGCGCTGAATGACTGGGTGCTGCACACGCGCGAAAGCGCCGAGCTGCGCCAGCAGACGCTGCAAACCGGCCGCTCCATGGCCGCCTGGCTGGGCCAGCGCATGGGTGTGGCCAATGCGCGCTGGCAACTGCTCAACGCCCTGCCACCCGCGCCGACCTGGCCGCTGGCCTTTGCCCTGGCCGCGCTGCATGCCGGCGCGAGCGCGCGCGACGCCTTGTTGGCCATGGCCTTCGGCTGGGCCGAAAACATGGTGCAGGCCGCCGTGAAGGCCGTGCCCCTGGGCCAGAGTGCCGGCCAGCGCGTGCTGCAAGCGCTGGTGGATGCGCTGCCGGGCCACATCGAACAGGCGCTGGTGCTGGCTGATGATGAACGCCAGGCCTTCACCCCCATGCTGGCCATCCTGTCGGCGCAACATGAACACCAATATTCGCGGCTGTTCCGCTCGTAGCGGGCGGCGGCACCCACCAGGCATCAACCGGACAACATCGCGTCATGAACTCACCCCTGCACACCATTCCTGGCCGCCACAAGCGCCTGCCTCCCCTGCGCGTGGGAGTGGGCGGGCCGGTGGGCTCGGGCAAGACGACGCTGGTTGAAATGCTGTGCAAGGCGATGCGCGAGCGCTGGGATTTGGTGGTGGTGACCAACGACATTTACACCAAGGAAGACCAGCGCTTGCTCACGGTGGCCGGCGCGCTGGCGCCCGAACGCATCATGGGCGTGGAAACAGGCGGCTGCCCGCACACGGCGATTCGTGAAGATGCGTCGATCAACCTCGAAGCGGTGGACCGCATGCTGGAGAAGTTCCCTGATGCCGACATCGTGTTCATTGAAAGCGGCGGCGACAACCTGGCTGCCACCTTCAGCCCGGAGTTAAGTGACCTCACCCTTTATGTGATCGACGTGGCGGCGGGCGAGAAGATTCCGCGCAAGGGCGGGCCCGGCATCACCAAGAGCGACCTGTTCATCATCAACAAGACCGACCTGGCACCCTATGTGGGCGCGAGCCTGGAGGTGATGGACGCCGACACGCGGCGCATGCGCGGCGCCCGGCCCTTCGTCATGACCAACCTGAAAACGAAGCAGGGCCTGGCCGAGGTGGTGAGCTTCATCGAGCAGCGCGGTTTGTTGAACGCGGCGTAGGCCGGCGATGGCCTGGCACGCCGCGCTGCGGCTGCACTACGAGCGCGTGGGTGAGCGCACCCGCGCGCATGCCGAGCATGAAGGCCCGCTGCGGGTGCTCAAGGCGCTGTACCCCGAAGGCCCCGGCATTTGCCACCATGTGCTGGTGCACCCGCCGTCGGGCCTGGTGGGCGGCGATGTGCTGGGCCTGACGCTGACGCTGGATGCCGGCGCCCACGCCTTGGCCACCACCGCCGGCGCCACGCGCTTTTATCGCAGCCTGGGGCCGCAGGCCACGCAAAGCGTGCGCGCCACGCTGGCCGCGGGTGCGCGGCTGGAATGGTTGCCGCAAGAGAGCATCGTTTACAGCGGCGCGCAAGCGGCCAACCTGCAAAGCTTTGAGTTGGCGGCGGGCGCTGAGATGCTGGGCTGGGATCTGCTGGCGCTGGGCTTGCCGGCGGCCGACCAGCCGTTTGTGCGCGGCTGCGTGCGCCAGCGCATCGAACTGCCTGGCGCATGGCTTGACGCCGCGCGCATCGACGCGGCCGATGTGCGCCTGCTCGATTCACCCCTGGGCCTGGCCGGGCAGCGTGCCCTGGCCACACTGTGGTTCGCCGCCGGCTCACCGCTTGCATTAAGCCGGGTCGAGGCGGCGTTGGAAACAGCGCGCCAGGTCATCGCGCAGCAGGGCGGCGCGGTGCGCGCCGGCGTCAGCCTGGTTCACCCCCAGGTGCTGGTGCTGCGCGCGCTGGCCCCGCGCATCGAGCCGCTGGCCGCGCTGCTGCAGCCGGTGCGCGTGGCCTGGCGCGAGGCGCTGTGGCAGTTGCGCGGCGCCGCACCGCGGGTCTGGCAGACCTGAACCCGACTCACGCGTGGCCGCCGGCAAGGGCTTGCAGGCCTCATTCCGTTGCAAAGTTCACAGGCAGATGCGTTCACCTTCCACCCACACCTGCGTCACCTCAAGAGCGCGGTTAAGCATCACCACGTCGGCGCTGGCACCCACGGCCAGGCGGCCACGGTCGGCCCAGCCCATGTAGTCGGCCGCATACGTGGCGGTGCGCAGCGATGCTTCGTGCAGCGTGAGGCCCAGCCCTACCAGGTTGCGCAGGGCCTGGTCCATGGTCAGCGCGCTGCCGGCCAGGGTGCCGTCGGCCAGGCGCATGCCACCCAGGCACTTGTGCACCACCTGGCGGCCCAGGCGGTAGGGCCCGTCGGGCATGCCGGCGCCGGCGGTGGAGTCGGTGACGCAAAACAATTTGGGGATGGCACGCAGCGCCACGCGCAGCGCGCCGGCATGCACATGCAGCAAGTCCGGAATGATTTCGGCATGCGTGGCGTGAGCCAGCGCCGCGCCCACCAGGCCCGGCGCGCGTTGGTGCAGCGGGCTCATGGCGTTGAACAAATGGGTGAAGCCGGCCGCGCCCGCTGCCAGCGCGGCCACACCGATTTCGTAGCTGGCCTCGGAGTGGCCGATCTGAACCGTTAACCCGGCAGCGCGCAGGGCGCTGATCAACGCCAGGTGCCCGGGCACTTCGGGCGCCAGGGTGAGCAGGCGGATCGGCGCCAGGGCGTGCAGCGCCATGATTTCACCCTGCGTGGCGGTGCGGGTGAAGTCGGGTTGCGCGCCGAGTTTGGCGGCACGGAGGTAAGGGCCTGCGAGGTGAATGCCGTGGATGCGCGCCGCACCGGCGGCGCGTGCCAGGCAGGCAGG
>JAYUPO010000448.1:0-7565 GCA_043760085.1 Burkholderiales bacterium | reverse complement strand
GAAGGGGCTGCTGGACCGCCTGAAGGGCACGCTGCGGCCAGGCTAAAGTTAAAGCAGGGTCAAAAAAAGTCGTCCTGGCGCTCGCGCCGCACCAGCTTGAGCCAGCGCTTGAACCGCACCTTGTCGCCCAGCACCGCGCGGTCGCGGTTGATCTTGAACAGGCCAACTTCGAATTCCTGCACCTGCTCAACGATGACATTGTTCAGGCGCATCGGGTCCAGCCGCCACTCTTGCACCAGGCCGTAGTGCATGCACAGGTGCATTTCACGCGCCACGATCTCTTCTTCAATCTCTTCAAGCTGCTCGGCTAACAGCTTGTTGAAGCGGCGCACGCGCTCGGGCGGGGCGTCGGTGATCTGGCTGCGATCCACCTGCTCGATTTCAAGCTGCAACTGCATCAGCGCCAACAGGTCGCCGGCCGCGTAGGCCTGGTTCACGCGCTGCATGTAAGCGGTTTTCTCGGCCTGGTCAGCAGCGTCGGTGGCGCGGTCGGGGTGCAAGGCGCTGGCCAGCTTGCGGTAGACCTCGCGCACGCTTTGCGTGGCCAGCTTTTCTTCGCGCTCGCGCCGCTGTTGCGCCTGTGTCCTGGGCCGGTCAACAGCGTCGTCGCTGCGCTGCTGGGAGCGTTGCTCTTGCTCGGCGTCGCGGGAGCGCATGCGTTCGCGCGCGCGCCGCATGAGGTCGTCTTCCGACGCCAGCTCATCATCGCCCAGGTCGATGCCGCCCACCTCTTCCAGCATGTCGCGCATGTCATCCAGGGCTTCAGCCTGCTGCGTGTCGAAGTCCACCTCGCTGTGGCGGTTGAACAGCGCCTTCAGGCCGGCTTCGTCTTCTTCCAGGCCGCTGTCGATCATGGCCTCGGCGATGTCGCAGATCAGTTCGCTCAAGGTCGCGGTTTCGGTCTTGTTCAAGCCGCCGCGAGCATGTGCGGCGTCAAGCTCGGCCAGGAACTCGGCGCGCACGCGGCGCATCTCGTCGCGCAGCGGCTCAACGCGCGCGGTGTAGGCCTGCGCAAACAACGGCACCTGCTCCTGCCATTGCGCCAGCCGCGCACGGGCTTTGTCGATGCGCGCCAGCAGCAGGTTGAAGCGCTTTTGCTCAGGCCGCAGCTTCTGCCCGCCTGCGGCCGTGACCACCAGCGGCGTGCTGCGTTTCATGCGAAGTGGCAGGCCGCCATGCGGCCCGGGCCCATGTCGCGCAGCACCGGGGCTTCGACCTTGCAGCGCGCTTCGGCGCGCGGGCAGCGCGGGTGGAAGTGGCAACCCTGCGGCGGGTTGATCGGGTTGGGCACATCGCCTTGCAGCACGATGCGCTGGCGCTTGACGGTGGGGTCGGGAATCGGCACCGCCGACAGCAAGGCCTGTGTGTACGGATGTTTGGGCGCGACATACAGCTCGCGCGCGGGCGAGATTTCGACGATGCGGCCCAGGTACATCACCGCCACGCGATCTGAGATGTGCTCCACCACGCTCAGGTCGTGGGCGATGAAGATGTAGGTCAGGTTGAACTGTTGTTGCAGGTCTTCCAGCAGGTTGATCACCTGCGCCTGGATGGAGACATCGAGCGCGCTCACCGCTTCGTCGCACACCACCAGCTTCGGGCTCACCGCCAGCGCGCGCGCAATGCCGATGCGCTGGCGCTGGCCGCCGGAAAACTCATGTGGGTAGCGGCGCATGTGGTCAGCGCTCAGGCCGACCGTTTCAAGCAGGTCAACGATGCGCGCGTCGTACGCGGCGCGCGTGGCGGCCAGCTTGTGGATGGTGAGCGCTTCACCGACGATGGCACCCACCGTCATGCGCGGGTTCAGGCTGGCGTAGGGGTCTTGAAAGATGATCTGCATGTCGCGCGCCAGCGCGCGCAGTTCGTCGCGCGGCGCGGTGGTGACGTTGCGGCCCTCGAACCACACCTCGCCCGAGGTGGGCTCGATCAGGCGCAGGATGCAGCGCCCCGTGGTGCTCTTGCCGCAGCCGCTTTCGCCCACCACGCCCAGCGTTTCGCCGGCCTGTATCTCGAAGCTCACGCCATCGACCGCATGCACGCGCTCGACTTCGCGCCGCAACAGGCCGCCCCGGATGGGGAAGTGCTTGACCAGGTTCTTGACCTTGAGGATGGGTTCGAGCATAGGTAACCCTTCGTGCTGCGCACTCAGGTGTTCGCCCTTGGGACGGCCCAGCGCGCTCATGCCGTGGCCTCAGCCAGGAAACAAGCCACCTTGTGCCCTGGCGCAATCACCCGCAACGGCGGCGTGGCGCTGCTGCACGCGGGTTCAGCCAGCCTGCAGCGCGCCGCGAAGCGGCAACCCTCGGGCGGGTCGATGAGTTTGGGCACGGTGCCGGGGATGGTTTCAAGCCGGGTCTTGTGCAGCGCGGCCAGGTCAATGCGCGGAATGGAGCGAATCAAGCCCTGCGTGTACGGGTGGCGCGGGTGGGCAAAGAGTTCTTCCACCGTGGCTTCTTCCACCACCTTGCCGGCGTACATGACCACCACCTTTTGCGCCACTTCGGCCACCACGCCCATGGCATGGGTGATGAGCATCACCGCCATGCCCAGGCGGCCTTTCAGTTCGGCCAGCAAATCCAGGATCTGCGCCTGGATGGTGACGTCGAGCGCCGTGGTGGGTTCGTCAGCGATCAGCAGCTTGGGGTTGCAGGCCAGCGCGATGGCAATCATCACGCGCTGGCGCATGCCGCCGCTGAACTGGTGCGGGTAGTCGTTGATGCGCCGTTCGGGCGACGGGATGTTCACCAGCTTGAGCATCTCGATCGCCCGGTTCATGGCCTCCTTGCGCGACACCTTTTCGTGCAGCATCACGCTTTCGGCGATCTGGTCGCCGATCGCATACACCGGGTTCAGGCTGGTCATCGGCTCCTGGAAGACGATGGCGATTTCCTTGGCACGGATGCGCCGCATGTCGTCATTCGTTAACGGCACCAGATCGCGCCCTTGCCACAACACCTGGCCGGCGACTATTCTGCCCGGCGGCATGTCGATGAGTTTCATCACCGTCTTGGCCATGACACTCTTGCCGCAGCCCGATTCGCCGACCACGCACACGGTTTCACCGGCTTCGATGGCGATGTCGACGCCGTCTACCGCATGCAGCCAGCCGTCGTCGGTCTTGAAGTGGGTTTTCAGGCCCTTTATTTCGAGCAGGGCCATGGTCAGAGCACGCGGCGCGGGTCGAGCGCGTCGCGCAAACCGTCGCCGATGAAGTTGATGGTTAACACGGTGAGGAAGATGGCGATGCCGGGGAACAGCGCCCAGTGCATGGCGATGTCCATGTAGTCGCGCCCGTCGTACAGGATGCGGCCCCAAGTGGGAACGTCGGGCGGGAAGCCCAGGCCCAGGAAGCTGAGCGTGCTTTCGGCAATGATGGCCGCGGCCACGTCGATGGTGCCGGCCACGATCACCGGCCCCAGGCTGTTGGGCAGGATGTGGCGCACCACCTGGCGTGTGGTGGTGGCGCCCAGGGCACGCGCGGCTTCAACGAATTCTTTCTCGCGCAGGCTGAAGAACTGCGCGCGCACCAGGCGCGCCACCGGCATCCAGCGAAAGCCGCCGATGACCACGACGATGAGGATGAACATGCCCACCTCCAGGCCAAAGGCCTTCTTCAGCGCCTCGCGGAACAGGAAGATCAGCAGCAGCAACAGCGGCAATTGCGGCAGGCTGAGGAACAGGTCGGTGATCCACATCAGCACGGCATCAACCCAGCCGCGTGAGATGCCGGCAATGGCACCGATGACCACCCCCACGGTGATGGCCATCAGCATGGCCGCGAGGCCCACGGCCAGCGAGATGCGCCCGCCATAGAGCACGCGCGCCAGGATGTCGCGGCCCAGATCGTCGGTGCCCATCAGGTGCGCCGCGCTCGGCGTGGCCAGGCGGGACTTGAAGTCAATGTCGTTGATGCCGACCTTGTAGAACAGCGGGCCGAGCAACACCGCCAGCACCAGGGCGCCGAGCACGAACAGGCTGCCGTAGGCCAGGCGGTGGCGCTTGAAACGGCGCCAGGCTTCGGCCCAGGGCGAGGCGCTGGTGACGGCCTTGCCGAGCTCGGGCGCTTGAAGGACTTGGGTTATTTCTTGCATTAGACAGGGGCCTTGTGCGGATTGCGCTGTCTACCGGTAGCTGATTCGCGGATCGAGCCAGCCATAGAGCAGGTCTGCTACCAGGTTGAAGAAGATGACCAGGCAACTGAAGACGAAGGTCACCGCCATGATCACCGGCGTGTCGTTGCGCAAGATGGCATCGATCAACAACGAGCCGATACCCGGAATGCGGAAGATCTGCTCGGTGACGATGGCGCCGCCAAAGACGGCCGGCATTTGCAGGAAGACCAGCGTGACCACCGGGATCAGCGCATTGCGCACCACATGCTTGTTGATGACCACGCGCTCGGACAGGCCCTTGCTGCGCGCGGTGGTCACGTAGTCGAGCCGCACCACGTCGAGCACCGCGCTGCGCACGTAGCGCATCCAGCTCGCGGCCTGGAACAGGCCCAGCACGGTGACCGGCATGATCGACTGGCGCAAATGTTCCCACCACCATTGCCAGCCGGTGGCGCTGATGTCGGCCCGGAAGACGAAGGGCAGCCAGCCGAGGTGGATGGAAAACAGCAGGATGAACAGGACACCGGTGAAGAAGGTGGGCAGCGAAAAACCGATGAAGGCCAGCGTGCTGGCGATGCGGTCGAACCACGAATAGGGCTTCACTGCGGCCAGCACGCCCACCGGCAGCGCCACCAGCAGGGCCAGCACCTGCGACGCGCCGATCACGGCCAGCGTGACCGGCAGGCGTTGCAGGATGAGTGTGTCGACATTGATGCGGCTGACGAACGAGAAGCCCCATTCGCCCTTGAGCATGCTGCTCAGCCAGAGCAGGTAACGCTGCCAGATCGGGTCATCGAGCCCGAACTGCACGCGCAAGGCCATGCGCACCTCGGGCGGCACGCTGGGGTTGTTGGCCAGGTCTTCGAACGGGTCGCCCGGCGCCAGCGCCAGCACGGTGAAGAGCACGATGCTGATGCCCAGCAAGCTGGGCAGGGCGATCATCAGGCGGCGCAGGATGTAGTTGAACAAGCGCAGGGACTCGTGTGGATCGCGGTGTGGCGGATGTGGCGGTCAGGCCAGGGCCCGCCGCGGGTTGGCGCTGGACACAGCGCCGGCGGCGCGCTGCAGCCCGCGCTGCGCCGCCGGCGCGTGGCCAGGTGAAATCAAGCCTCGCGGTACCAGTAGCCCAGCGACCAGGTGGTGTTGTCCCAGGCCGACAGCGCCGGCATCAGCTTGTTGACGATGCCAAAGGGCCGCGGCCTGGCGAACAGCGGTATCACGTGCAGGTCACTCACCACCAGGTCATTCAGCTTGATGAACAGCGCCGCGCGCTTGACCGCGTCGAGCTCGACCTGCGCGGCAGCGAACGTGCTGTCGTACTCCGCATTGCTCCAGCGCACCAGGTTGCGGCTGGCCCATTTGTTGGCCTTCTGCGAGATCTGCTCGGTGATGAACTGTTCCATGAAGACCTGCGGATCGGGCTGCGTCATGGTCGTGGTGAACATCTGCATGTCGGCCCAGAACTTCTGGTAGGTGTCGGGGTTGGCGGCGTCGCTGCCGAAGAACACCGCGGGCACCACGCTCTTGAGTTCAAGTTCGATGCCCGACTTGGTGCAGGCATCCTTGATGATGGCCTGGCACTTCTGGCGCGGCTGGCTGACCGACGTTTGGTAGACGAACTTGAGTTTGACGTTGCCCTTGGCACGGATGCCGTCGGTGCCCTTCTTCCAGCCCGCGGCTTCCAGCACCTGGTTGGCCTTGTCGATGTTGAACTCGAACTTGGTGTTTGTGCTGCGAAAGCGCGGCGGGTTGTTCAGGAAGTTTGAGGTGGTGATAGCGCCGCGGCCGTAAATCACCTCGGCAATGCCCTTGCGGTCGATCAACAGCGACATGGCTTCGCGCACGGCCTTGTCGCTGAAGGCGGGGTGCTTGCTCTTGGCGCTGGCACGCTCGCCGTCGACCTCGTTCCAGGGGTCGGTGACGTTGAGCATCACGAACTCGATGTCGCTGCCGGCAAAGAACTTCACCGTGCCCTTGCCCGCGGTTTCCAGGCGCTTGAGCAGTTCATCTTCGACCGCCAGGTTCCAGCCCAGGTCGTATTCGGTGGTCTGCAACACCGCGCGCGCGGCGCTCAGTGCATCGCCGCCGCCCTTGATTTCAAGTGCGTCGAAGAACGGCTGGTTGGGCACGTGGTAGCTTGTGTTGGCCTCGGCGCGCAGCGTGTCACCGGGCTTGAAATCGACGATCTTGTACGGCCCCGTGCCCACCGGCTTGGTGTTGGCCGGGTTCTCGCGCGACTTGGCCCCCATGAAGCCTTCGAACACATGCTTGGGCAGGATCGGGCCGACGCTGCCCACCAGCGCTTCGGCCCAGAAAGGCGTGGGCTTGGGGTAGTCAACCCGCACGGTGTGCGAATCGACCTTCGTGACCTTGATGTCCTTGTAGGTGCCGATGGTGGTCATCGACGCAGCGGGGTCACCGGCATAGGCGGCCGTGAAGACCACGTCGTCCGCCGAGAAGGGCTTGCCGTCGTGCCAGGTGACGCCGCGCTTCAACTTCCAGGTGACGCTCTTTCCGTCGGCCGAAACGCCGCCGTTCTGCCGCGACGGAATCTCGGCGGCGAGGCAGGGGATGAGGTTGCCTTCGGTGTCCCAGCCGGCCAGGGGCTCATAGAAGATGCGGCTGGCGTCCTGGTCTTTCGTGCCGCCGGCGTAATGCGGGTTCAAGTGCACCGCCGCTTGCCAATAGATGAGCTTGAGCGTGCCGCCACCGCCGCGCTTGGTGGGTTTGTAGGCCGGTGCGGCCTGCGAATTGGCCACGCCATGATGCATGAGCAGCATGCCGGCGATGGGCCCGGTGAGGCCGGCGGCGACCATGCGGTCGACAAAGGCGCGGCGCGAGATGGCGCCTGATTTGACCTTGCCGATCAAGGAAAGGATGTTGCGTTCGTTCATGTTTCGACCCTCCGGCCATCAACTGAGAAATGTGCGTGAGTACAACCGATGGCACCACGCGCTGCCATTCACTTTTACCCTAGGCGGCGGCCCGCAGTTTCCGTGCCAGCGCTTGACCGGCCGGCCACCAGCAACAGGCCGCCGCGCCCATACGCCTATGAAGCTGGGCGTTAGCCGTGCAGCTCACCCTTCAGGAACAGCGCGGCCTGTTCCGGCAAGGTGTCGGTGAAGAAGCGCGACGTCGGCAAGTCGACCACGACGCGGCCGTTTTCAAGGTAGACCACCCGGCTGGCCAGGCGCTTGGCCTGGCCCAGGTTGTGCGTGCTCATGACCACGGTCATGCCTTCGCGGGCGAACTCGTCGATCAGCGCTTCCACCTCGCGCTTGGCCGTGGGGTCCAGGTTGGCAGTGGGTTCGTCCAGGAACAGCCATTGCGGCCGCACCGCCCAAGCCCGCGCCAGGGCCAGGCGCTGCTGCTGGCCGCCGGACAGGGTGCGTGCCGCGCGCGCCTCCAACCCGCCCAGGCCTACGCGCTGCAAGGCCTGGCCGGCGCGTGCGG